>NZ_RJTZ01000003.1:0-74208 GCF_024343515.1 Aquitalea sp. S1-19
CACCACATTGACCTTACCAAAACGTGAGGCTTCCTTGATAGCCAGCTTGGACCAGTGCCCGGTATTCACGTAATCGGCCGAGGCTTTGCCCGCCAGCAGATTCATCGGCACCATGGCAAACTGCTGCGAGGCCCCGCCTTGTAAAAACAGCACCTTATAACCCGCCGGCACCGCCATCAACTGCCTGAGATCCTGCTCGGCATCATGGATGATTTCCATGAATTCGCGTCCGCGATGGCTCATTTCCATCACCGACATGCCAGAGCCATGCCAGTCCAGCATATCGGCCTGCGCCTCGGCCAGTACCGCATGCGGCAGCACCGCAGGACCTGCAGAAAAGTTGAACAGCTTTGTCATGAACCGCTTCCTTTGTCTTGTCGGTTTAGCCGGTCGCGAGCAAGAAGTGCGCGCGCGCAACGGCCACAGGTTGGGCCCGGTCTTCCTGCCAGGCTTCAATCAGTACATGGGCAACCCGTTTGCCCTGCTTGGTAATTTCACAACTGGCATACAGCGTCTGCGCCCGCCCCGAGCGCAGATAGTCCAGCGAAAAGTCGACGATTTTCGGCGCCTCCAGCGAGTCCCGATTCCACATCAGATGGATCAACGCCGCATTTTCCAGAAAGCCGCCAATCAAGCCGCCATGCAAGGCCGGCAACATGGTGTTACCGATATTGCGTTCATGAAAAGGCAAGGAAAACAGCAATCCATCTTCGCCAGACTCGCTGAACTCAACCCCCATCAACCGGGCATAGGGAATGGCATCAATCACACCAACACAATCGCCGGCATCACGCAAAGCAGCAAAACGCTGCATAAACGCGCTCATGACTTATCCCCCTCGTCCACCATCGGCACCCGGCTGGAGCCTCGCATAAAAGTCGCCACACCGTGGGCGATAGGCAGATCGATACTGTCCTGATAACAGATGGCGCGGGTAAAGGCGATCTGTCCGGCCAGGCGGTAACACTCGGCCGAACAAAAAATAGGCTGCCCAGGTTTGGCAGCCGTCAGATAGTCGATACGCAGATCCAGCGTGGCGATGGTTTCATAGTCAGACAGATTGGCGGTCACGGCCATCGCGCTGGTGGTGTCCACCAGCGAGGTAATCACCCCGCCGTGGATCACGCCACTGGCCGGATTACCGACCAGATCTTCACGCCAGTCTATCCTGAGTGTGGGTTTGCGCCCTTCGACACCCACCCACTCCATGCCCAGTGTCTGGCAATGCGGCAAGGACACGAAGAGTTGCCCCATCGTCTCCAGTACTTGCGGATTGACGGGGCCGAGACTCATTCCTTAGCGCCTTCTTCGGTGCTGTCGCCTGCCACGGTCGCATCAGGCGCATCCACACCGTCTTCCAGTTCGGCATCCGCCTCTACATCTGCCTCGGCGACCTTCTCCAGACCGATCAGCGTTTCACCTTCGTCCAGATTGATCAGACGCACACCCTGCGCTGCCCGGCCGGTTTCGCGCACCTGCGACACCTTGGTACGAATCAGTACACCGCCGGTGGTGATCAGCATCACGTCGTCGGATTCTTCCACCAGTGTCGCAGCCACCAGCTTGCCGTTACGCTCGCCGGTATCGATGGCGATTACGCCTTGCGTGCCGCGGCTGGTCAGGCGGTAATCGCCGACCGGCGTACGCTTGCCGTAACCGTTCTCGGTGGCGGTCAGCACCTGCTGCTCTTCAGCCGTGGTCACCAGCAGCGAAATCACCTGCTGGCCATCCTGCAAGGCCATGCCACGGACACCGGTCGCGTTACGCCCCATGGCGCGCACGGCATTTTCGTTGAAGCGCACCGATTTGCCGGCGTCGGAGAACAACATCACCTCGTCGTCACCGCCAGTCAGCGCCACACCGATCAGCTTGTCGCCTTCGTCCAGATTCACCGCGATGATGCCGGAAGTCCGCGGTCGGGAGAAATCGGTCAGCGGTGTCTTCTTCACGGTACCGTTGCCGGTCGCCATAAAGACATACTGGTCTTCGCGGAACTCTTTCACCGGCAGCACCGCATTGATGCGCTCACCCTCGGCCAGCGCCAATACGTTGACCATAGGCTTGCCGCGGCTGGTACGCCCACCCTGCGGTACGTTGTACACCTTGATCCAGTAACAGCGCCCCAGACTGGAGTAGCACAACAGGAAGTCATGGGTATTGGCAACAAACAGGGTTTCAACGAAGTCGGCATCCTTGGTGGCTGCCGCCAGCTTGCCGCGGCCACCGCGACGCTGACTCTGGTAATCACCGACCGGCTGCGCCTTGATGTAACCGGTGTGCGAAATCGTGACCACCATATCCTGCGGCGTAATCAGGTCTTCGATATTGATATCGGCACCGAAAGGCTCGATCTCGGAGCGGCGCGCATCCCCAAACTGGGTTTTGATCGCGTTCATCTCGTCGGCAATAATCTGATTCACCCGCTCCGGATGCGCCAGAATATCGATCAGATCCAGAATCACGTCCATGATTTCGCGATACTCGCCAACGATCTTGTCCTGCTCAAGCCCGGTCAGACGCTGCAAACGCAGCTCCAGAATGGCCTGTGCCTGGATATCGGACAGATGGTAGCCATCGTCTTTCAAGCCGTATTCCGGCGACAAGGTTTCCGGACGCGCCATAGTCTGATCGACACGCGCCAGCATGTCCTCGACCAGCGACGAGCGCCATGGACGTGCCATCAGGCCGGCTTTCGCCAGAGGCGGCGCCTCCGAGGCCTTGATCAGCGCAATGATTTCATCAACATTGGACAGGGCAACGGCCAGGCCTTCGAGAATATGCCCCCGGTCACGCGCTTTTTTCAGCTCGAAAATGGTACGGCGGGTGATCACTTCACGGCGATGGCGCAGGAACTCGTCCAGCATCTGCTTGAGGTTCAACAGGCGTGGCTGGCCATCGACCAGTGCCACCATATTCATCCCGAAGCTGTCCTGCAGCTGGGTCAGCTTGTACAGCTGGTTGAGCACCACCTCGGGCATTTCGCCACGCTTAAGCTCGATCACCATGCGCATGCCGGATTTGTCCGACTCGTCACGCAGATCGGAAATGCCTTCGATCAGTTTTTCACGCACCAGCTCGCTGATACGCTCCAGCAGACGCGCCTTGTTGACCTGGTACGGCAGCTCGTCGACGATAATCGCCTGACGGTCGCCCTTGCCGATGTCTTCGAAGTGCGCGCGGGCACGCATAATCACGCGGCCACGACCGGTGCGGTAGCCTTCCTTGACGCCGGCCACACCATAGATAATGCCGGCCGTCGGAAAGTCCGGCGCAGGAATGATGTCGATCAGCTCGTCGATGGTGATCTCGGCATTGCCAAGCAAAGCCAGGCAGCCGTCAATGACTTCATTCAGGTTATGCGGCGGGATATTAGTTGCCATGCCGACCGCGATACCCGAACTGCCGTTAATCAGCAGGTTGGGGATCTTGGCCGGCATGACCAGCGGCTCGTGTTCCGAGCCGTCGTAGTTGGGGCCGAAATCGACGGTTTCTTTTTCGAGATCGGACAAGAGTTCATGCGCGATGCGCGCCATACGGATTTCGGTATATCGCATGGCCGCAGCGTTATCGCCGTCGACCGAACCGAAGTTGCCCTGACCATCGACCAAGGGATAACGCAGCGAAAAATCCTGCGCCATACGGACGATGGTGTCGTATACAGCGGTGTCACCGTGCGGGTGATATTTACCGATCACATCGCCGACAATACGGGCGGACTTTTTGTAGGCACGGTTCCAGTCATTGGAAAGCTCGTGCATGGCAAAAAGCACCCGGCGGTGCACCGGCTTGAGGCCGTCACGGACATCCGGAAGCGCGCGCCCCACGATCACGCTCATGGCGTAATCGAGATAGGAGCGACGCATTTCTTCTTCCAGGCTGACCGGGATCGTTTCCTTGGCGAAAAGCTGATCTGTCATGGGTTAGCGCACTGTCTTCTTTTGATGGCAATAGAGGGTCATTCTACCATGGCAACGCCCCTGACGCATGCCACAGCCAAGCAAAAGGCCAGCGCAAGGCCGGCCCGGGTGCAACAATGACGCAGTTAACTCAGCGCGAGGCGAGCTGATAGTGCTTTTCCAGCCGGGACAAGCCCCAGGCCATCAACATGGTCAGCGCCAAATACATAAACGAGATGGTCAGATACGGCTCCCAATAGCGCGAGTACACCCCTGCCACCGTACGCGCAGCAAAAGCCAGCTCAGCCAGACCAATGGCAGACACCAGCGACGAATCCTTAAGCAGCATGATCGCCTCATTCCCCAAAGGCGGCAACATACGGCGAAACGCCTGCGGCACAACCACAAAGCGCATAGCCTGACCATAAGTCAGCCCCAGCGAACGCGCAGCCTCGACCTGCCCTTTGTCTATGGACTGGATACCTGCACGGAAAATCTCGGTAATGTACGCACCCGCGTTCAGCGTCAACGCCAGCAAACCGGAAATGAAAGCGCCGTAATTCTGACGGATTTCGCGCGCCAGATCTCCATCAATCAGCAGACCATCAACCGGATGGATCAAGGCCGGCATTAAAGCGAAATGTGCCAGCAGGATCTGGACAAACAAGGGTGTACCACGGAAAAAGGTCACATAAGCCGTGGCCGGCCATTTGACAAAGTACTCAAGGAAAAACCGGGCAAAACCGTGCGGCGCCGATGCCAGGCGCGCCATTCCCATAAACAAGCCGATCAGGCTACCAAATACCACCGCAATCAAGGTGATAACCAGAGTCATCACAGCGCCGTCGATAAACAGCGGTGCGTACTCAACAATCATTCCCCAACGCATTTCCATACTCTTCTCCGAGAGTGTACAGGCCGGCACAAACACCATACCGGCCCTCAAACCTAATTACTTGGCACCAAAGTACTTGGCGTGAATCTTGTCGTACGTCCCGTCAGCCTTGATAGCCTGAATGCCTGCATTCAGCTTGTCCAGCAAGGCCTGATTACCCTTCTTCACCGCCATACCGTAAAACTCCGGCTGGAAGCTCTGGGTATCCTCAACCATACGCAGATTGCTGCTCGGGTTATTGGACACATAGTTTTGCACCACGCCATTGTCACCGACTACAGCCTGCACACCACCGTTCTCAAGCTCCTTCAGTGCTAGCGGCGTACTCTCGAAGCGCTTGATATCGACACTGGTCTTACCCAGCAGGTTCTGCACCACCTCGTCGCCGGTCGTACCCGTCTGCACGGCAACCTTCTTGCCCTTCAGATCCTGAAAGGACTTGATCGTTTCCCCGCCCTTGCCGGTTGCAATCAACTGGCGCGCCTCAAAATAAGGCGAAGAAAAATCCATCGACTGCTTGCGCTCATCGGTAATCGTCACAGAGGACACAATAATGTCGCGATCTCCCTGCTCCAGCGTGGCAAAAATACCCTCCCATGGCGTATTGATGACCTTAACCTTGAATCCGCCTTTTTCAGCAACCGCATTCAGCACATCCATATCAAAACCGACCACCTCACCCTTATCGTTCTGGAACTCGAAGGGCGCATACGCCGCATCGGACCCCACCACATAGGTTTTCACTTCGGTGCTCGCTTGTGGCGCGCTTGCGCCACCTTGGGTTTGAGCATCCTGCTTCTGACCACACCCCACCAGAAACAGCGACCCCATCAACAAGGTTGCCAGAACACTTCTTCTTGTTTGCTTCATCTTCTATGCCCCCTCAGGTTTGGTAACATAACAGAGCGCAACGGCCCTGCGTGTTACTATAACAACGTGTCCATCACATAACAATGCATTGGCATAACATTCCAACATTCACTCAAATATCACCATTTCCATGCTTCTCCGTACTTTTTTTACTGCCCTTATATCGCTCGCCCTACTCAGCCCCTTTACCACCCTAGCAGAAGACCTCCCTCTGCCGGGCGATACACAAATGACGTACAGCACAAAACGTGCCACTACCCCGCAAAAAAAGCCCACCCCCTCCCTAACTCGCAAGGCTACTGACAAGCACAAAGCCAGTAAAACCCGCAGTATCAACACGCGCAAAGCCAAAGCAAAAAAGCCTGCCCAGCAACGTACAGGCAAGCGTGTAAGCAGCAAAAAACGTGCTACGACAACAAAAGCAAGTAGCAGGACGCAGCTTTCTCCACACAAAAAAAGCACGCTCAAAAAAACCCGGGCATCAAGCAAACGTAAGCTCGCCGGCGCGGCCAAGGGCAGCAAAAAACAGCTGGCACACGCCAAAGCGCGCAAAAAAACAAACACCAGAAAAAAATAAAACAATTATCGGGCTTGCCAAATAAAAAAAATCAGGGCATAATTCTTCACCTAAGCCGACTTAGCTCAGTTGGTAGAGCAACTGCCTTGTAATCAGTAGGTCACCAGTTCGATTCCGGTAGTCGGCACCACCGTATGTAAGTTGTTGAATAGTAACAATAGTTCAACGACTCTAAGGCTCCCATGCCCAGAGTGCTCCAAAATGATCCAACCGAAAGGCGATCATCAAGGAGTCCACGATGGAACCATGGGAGCCTTTTCATTTGGTCAAAACAGTAGCGCTAGCAGCACCAACGACCTCCCCTCCCTCAGCTTCAAGCCCGATGAGTTCGCCCAGCACCTGAGGCTTCGCGGTTCAACCTACTATTTCCGACAGGTCTTTCCGAGACTTGGAGAAGTCACCCTGAGCCTTCGCACAGGCGACCGTAGGACTGCCAAGGGTCTTTCCAGTAAAATAAGCAGATCCTTATCCGCAAGATTCATTACCGCAACGACCATGCCCGCCAGCAGAAATACCCAGCAACGACTAGAAGAAATCCTTAGGGAGCTTCGGGAAGATGCCAAAGACACCCTTCGCACCTGCATAACGGATGAGCACGAAGACCCGCACTCCGTCCAAGAAGTCTATACGTCAGTCCTTCAGCGCATACAACATGGCACTGGGGAACCTGAAGACTTCATCAAGTGGCACGCACAACTGGAATACCTCAAGGCCATGAAAGCCAAGATGGACGGGAACGCCATACCCATGGTCAAACTCGCCACCCAAGGGGCATCAGGGCAACTTCAGGAGCTTCTTGAAGCCTATACACCAGCAGCACCACAGCAAGCACCAGCGCCAGTTACAACCCCTGCATCAAGCCCTAGCAGCGACCACGCAGACGGCTATACCTTTGCCCAACTGACCGAGCAATATATAGGCGAGCAAAAGCTGAAGGGTAAATGGTCTGACAAGAGCGAGCTTGAAGCCGAAGCAGCCATTCGGGTACTGATTGCCCTCGTCCCTCCCCAGCCGGTCGATACATTGACCCGCAAGGACTTTGTGCGTGTATCGGAGTTAATCAGCAACTTCCCTGCTCAGGCCAGCAAGCGATTCCCAGATGTAAGCGACCTCATGCAGCTTGCACTAATGGAACACGCCCCCAGTGCCCTGATGAGCATCACCACACAGAACAAGCACACGAACCGACTATCGACCATTCTCAAGTGGGCAGAGATAAACGGCCTCATCAAGAAGAACCTTGCAGAAGGATTAGGCAAGGCAGATACCGGCAGAGCCTCCGAAGAACGGGATGCCTTCACCAATGATGACCTGCGCTTGATCTTCAAATGCATAGCTGACAAACGCACCCCGAAGCCCGTCAAGCGAGGCACAGCAACCTTGCAGGAATTCCACTATTGGATTCCCCTACTGGGCTACTACACAGGCGCAAGGGTCAATGAGATAGCCTCACTACGCCCTCAGGACATTCGAAAGATGGATGACGTGTGGTGCATAGACATTTGCCAGCAGAACGATGGCACCAAGAAAACAAAGTCCAAGGCCGGAGACCGTATCGTCCCAATCCACCCTGAGCTATTGCGCCTCGGACTGGTCGAGTACGCCCTTGAAGCAGCCATGCAGGGAAACTCCAGGCTGTTTATGGAGCTGAAGATGACCCACAACGGGTACGGGGGCATGGTCTCCAACTGGTTTAACGGCCATCCCGATAAATCGCACAGCATGTACCTACGCGCAGGCGTAAAGGGTGACAACCTGTCCTTCCATTCCCTCCGACACTCGTTCACCACGAACATGGAAAGAGCCAAAGTGGAACCGATCACGCTCAAGCGCCTTGTAGGACACAGCATGGATGACATGACCTATGGCCGCTACAGCAAGGGCATTGACCCCATGATGGCCTTCGAAGAACTCGCCAAGTTACCCAGCCTCAGTAGCGACATCTTGGAACCTTTCGAAGCATGGCGAACACGCGCATAACCTGAGGGCGCAGGTGCGCTGATTTGAATGTTTGTGGTCTACCACCCGAGAAAACCACGAAGATTCATTTTGAAGCGCACCAAGATCAACCACATGCAAAACCTCAAGACCATTACCGTAAACGCCGTGACCTTGCCCCAAGTGACCTACAAGGGGCTGCCTGTAGTGACCGCTGGCGCGATTGCAGCTATCCACCACTTGCGGGACGCTAGTAACGTTCGAACAGCCTTTAACCTTAACAGGGCGCGTTTTACGGAGGGTCGAGACTACTTCAAGCTATCCCCTGCTGAAGCTAAGGAACTGGGCTTTGTACATACCTCTACAAAACTTGAGGGAGTAAAACTAACCCAAGATTTTACATTCTTCAGGTATGCAAGCGCGGGTATGGTCTTGTTTACGAAGGCTGGGTATCTGATGCTGACCAAGACCTTCAGGGATGATACCGCGTGGGCTATTCAGCGCCAGTTGGTCGATTACTTCACCCTAGAAGCCTCTACAAAGCATTCTGATGTACGCAGTAGAGTCTACCAATCACCGGCACTAGCTGGGATCGCCCTACAGGATACCCCTAGCTTGCCCGATGGTGACCATCTACGCACTGCTATGGCCTTGCCGGTAAACCGCATGGCGACCCTACAAGAAGCCACTACAGGCGCTTATCAGAAAGCTGATGCCCTGCTGCATAGCTTGACCCTAGTTAATTACGCGCACCTACAGATTAAGGGATGACTTGAAATCGACTCATGGCCTTTCCAGTCTGTCAAGTTTTTATGGGTGGTTATTAGAGGGGATTTGAGACGGATTGAATTAAGTAACACATGAGGCAGAAGGAACTCACTCATCACTTACTTAAGGGAACTCATACCAATGACTGCAACCACTATCACCGTAGCCGCAACGACCACCACCAAGAATCCTAAGGGCGCAGGCCGCAAACCGATCATCTTCAACAATACATATACGGCTAAGGCCATACGAATCATTAAAACTAGCGGAGCAAATCATACCCTCTGCCGCATTGATGACGTAATCACTGGCGCGTGCAATCTCGACCTTAGAGGAAATACCCGGCCAATTCGCAAAAATACCCTACTGACAATCCTTATGCGTCTTGACTTTATCACCTCAGAAAGCGTTGCCGAACTTCTCCAAGTATCACCTGCACATGCTAGAGATTTGGCAGCACTTGCACGAGTTTCATCCGTTGCCATTCGAAACACATTAGATAAATGTCAATGGGTCATACCCGAAGATGATGAGTTCGACTATCTCGCCCCTATGGATCGCTTCGATAGAGAACTACATTAGCCCTAGAAGCCGCATCGGCCAGCCTTTTTAATTACGCGCACCTATATAAAAGGGCAACAAAAAGATATTCAGAATTCCCTTGGATTGTCAAGCACATACAAGTACCTCCAAGGGCTTCGAAGAAATTTAATTAAGTAACACATAAGGGAGAAGACCCATCAAGTCATACCCTTAAGGAAACCTTCAAGGCACTATAAGGCACTAGGAAGCAGGTATAAGGATAAAGATACGAATGATAATGAGAAAAGAGAATACTAGAAATAACCTTTAAGTAAACTAAACACACCTATAGGGTGATTGTTTTCTTACCACATACCAAAGACCAGCACAATAGAAACCGATAATAATTATTGCATAGACCAGATAGTAGGGTCTTCAAATGAATCCCTTATCAGGGGGATGATTTCATCATTATATCCCCTCGCCTTAGAGCAGCCTTCAATAAGCGTCAGAGAGTAATATAACGAGGTCTCCTGAATTACTCGGATCACACATGCCTCCTGCATGTCACCTTGAAAATACTAGGGAAAAATCTTTGAACCCATATCTAGTAGAAAGACCGCAGGACTCCCCCCTGTACCCCTAGCCGTAGACCAGTAGCAGGCATCAGATCACCCCAAGGCCGCTAAGACACTCTTGCAGGGTCATGGAAGCATGGCATCACAGGGCGCTACAGGGTCAGCCATAAGGCCACGACAGGGCACTCTTGCAGGGTCATGGAGGTGAACCAATGCTTACACGGCAGTCGCCCTTCAAGGTGTATCAAAAGGTTCTCCTTACGGACACCCCACTAAGCAGCCTCCTATGCATGCACTAAAGTATCTTTGCAAATTATGTACATGTACGTTATTGTGCAGCCACCTTATGCAACATCTTGGAGGCACTTCACATGACGACCATCGCTTACCTTCGCGTTTCCACAGATGATCAGACCGTAGCTAACCAGCGCCTACAGATCGAGGCGAAGGGCTACAAGATCGACAGGGAGTTCTCGGACGATGCCATCAGCGGGTCTACAAGTGCCTCTGAGCGCCCACAGTTCAAAGCCATGCTGGACTACCTCCGTGATGGAGATACGCTTGTAGTGGCCGCTATTGACCGTCTAGGACGCAACACGATTGATGTACTGCAAACCGTAGAGACTCTAAGGAACAAAGGCGTGTCTGTGATAAGCCTTCGGGAGTCATTCGACCTGACCACGCCAACAGGCCAGATGATGCTAACTATGCTTGCGGGACTAGCTCAGATGGAAAAGGCGATTATTGCCGAGCGTAGGGAAGCCGGTATGGCACGCGCTAGGGCAGAAGGTAAGCACATGGGCAGACCAAGGGAAACGCCTGTAAAGGCCATCCTTGATGCACTACATAGCAACGGGGGGAATGTATCGGCAACGGCAAGGGAACTCGGAGTATCTCGGGCAACAATAATTCGCGCTAAAAGTACAGGAGGCGCTCTGATGCTTTGATAAAGCTCAAGGCTCAGACTGGAAGGCAGGAGAATATCTTCGATCCACTTGCGAGGCTTTATCTCCTCAACGCATGAACACGCTTGAACAACTTTGAAACGACCGCTAGAAGCAGGAAGTATATCGACAGCTTGATTAGCGGTATCCCATAGAAGCAGTGACAACCTATCCCTATGCTCAACTAACCCTTGTCTACCCTTAATCGCCTCTAGTGCTAGCTCTAAGTAAGCTAACATATGATTATCATGATCGTAGTCGCCAAATAAGTTCAAGTAAAAAAATCCTCTTTGGACGTGCCAGGGATGCTCTATGTCTGCTTCAAGCATCCTTTTTACGAGGGAGGACTACCCCTCAATCAATAAACTTAGGTCAAACAGCAGCGCTACAAGTCTTTACATTTGTCAACTTTTTTCATCCCTTTCCGTGAAAACTTGTTTTTGACAATGCTTGCAACAGTAACAACAAAAAATGCAGTTCTGCACAGCGCTTCCTCGTACCGTTCGGAGTGTATCGCCTCCAATATGTAAATAAGTTGTATTCGTTTAGAGCGTGCAGCCTCAATAACAGCCACAACAAGACTCCAGAGATTCAGCAAAACAGTTTTCAAACACCCTCCTAGAAAGAAGCAGGAGGGGAAGACCGTTTCGTTTATTCAGTGGCTGATGGCACGTCACCCTATCAACCACTACATGTATGGTAACACAAGCGAATCACACACCACATATGCGAGACAAAAACATCATGGCCGTTGTTGCGGAAATACAAATTTACAAGAAAAGTGCGATACGGCAGATGCCTATTTATTAAGCAGATTCACATCTGTACTTCCCCGCTTTCGGCAGGGCTTTGCTACGAGCCGTCAGTTGTTAAAACACATCAACACAAAAGCCTGATGCCCCTTCTTGACGCATGCTCCAAAGCAATACAAAATCACCCAATCGCATAACATTTACCAATAAAATCATATGCTTAAGTCGTCTCCGGTAGTCGGCACCAGCATTCACAGGCCTTACAGCAATGTAAGGCCTGTTTCATTTTCTATACGACCTACACATCTAAACCCTCTTATCTCTACAACGTAAATACACCACCGCTCGTTTTTATACACTACGACACAGACGCAGGCTGCGATGAAATAGCTCTGCTCATTTCCTTAGTCTGCATATGCTCAAGCCAAGCCTGAAACATCAAAACATTCCACAACTGCAAGGGCCAATGACGGCGTCCGGAAAGATGTTCTTGCCACGCAGTACGCACCAACTCCACATTAAAATACCCTTCAGCCCGCAAGCGCTGCTCATCCAGCAAAGCTTCTGCCCAAGCACGCAAAGGCCCACGCAACCAGGCTCCAACAGGAACACTAAAACCTTGCTTAGGCCTATCTATCAGTGACGCGGGGACATGGCGATACAATATCTGACGCAGTATCCACTTGCCTTTCCCTTCTCGGATTTTCATGGACAAGGGCAGTCTCCAAGCAAACTCAGCTACTCGATGATCCAGCATCGGCACGCGAGTCTCTAGGCCAACCGCCATTGCAGCACGGTCTACCTTGACCAACATGTCATCTTGCAGATAAGTCTGACTATCTATTGCCATCATCCAATCGACGAATACCCGATCGCTGCTCGGCTTATTACCAAATAAAGTTGAAGGCTCTTCAGATTGCAACACAAGCTGTGATGGATTCTTCCATATAGACATCACACCACAGTACAGATCCTGAGGACTTGACGCCTCAAAGGAGTCTGCCATTTTGTGAAGCTTGTCCCCCAAGTGCGCCATCTTGAGCGAACTTGGCAATATCGGTTTTAACCAGTCATTCAAACCATCCCACCTGGCAACAGGTATGCCAACCATACCACGTGCCAACCAATGCCGGGTTGAAACAGGTAGCTTTTGCAGCTTCTGCTCGACCTTCTGTACCCATTGATAACGGTTATAACCACCAAACAATTCATCCCCTCCGTCTCCTGACAACGAAACCGTCACCTTTTGTCGCGCAAGCTGGGCAACCAGAAACGTCGGTATCTGCGATGGATCTGCAAATGGCTCATCGAATATTTCTGGCAACTTGGGAATGATTTGCAAGGCAGTTTCTGGCTTTACATAAAGCTCAGTGTGATCCGTACCTAAATGCAGTGCAACATTCTTCGCATAAACTGCCTCATCAAACTCGTTCTCCGCAAAACCGATAGCAAATGTTTTGACCGGCCGTTGACTCTGAGCCTGCATCAAAGCCACCACCGTCGAGGAATCAACACCACCAGAAAGAAAAGCGCCAACAGGTACATCCGCCAGTTGTTGTTGACTGATAGCTCGCGTAAGCACCAACTCCAGCTCATCGATAGCTTCGGCCTCATTGCCGATAAATGGATTACGCACCCCTGCAGCCATTGCTTCATTTACCGTCCAATATGGCTGCGAACGTGAAGACCCTGCATGCTCATTATTTTGATTTGGCGAAATGGTCAACATATGACCTGAGGACAGCTTTGCCATACCACGGTATATAGCGTAAGGAGCAGGAACATGACCGAAGCGCATCATCAACGCTAATGCATCCCTATCAATTTCAGATCTAAAACCTGGAAATACAACACACGATTTCAGCTCAGACGCAAAAATTAGACTATGACCTTGCCAACCATAGTAAAGAGGTTTTTCACCATAGCGATCACGCGCCAATATCAGCTCATGCTGCTGTCGATCCCATACCGCCAAGGCAAACATACCGACACACTGGCACAGCATGTCTTTAATTCCCCACCTTTCAAATCCTGCCAGCAGCGTTTCAGTATCGGAGTGCCCCCGCCATGGTAAAGAGCACCCGGCAAGCTTCTCAATCCTCTCCCTTAGATCAAGATGGTTGTAAATCTCACCATTGAATACCATTACATATCGACCACTTGGCGACGCCATGGGCTGATGCCCTGCCGGGGATAAATCAAGAATAGATAAACGCGTATGTCCCAACGCGATACCCTGCCTTGCATCCATCCAGTGTCCGCGGTCATCCGGGCCACGATGTTTTAACTGCGCGGTCATCACATCAATACATACCTCACCCGTACCGATCTCAAAGCCGCCTTGCGTAAAAAATCCAGCAATTCCGCACATAGTTTTTACCCAACCTTTGTGATTCGATGCCTAGCAATGAATGACGACACACCCAACTGGCGCCCCTTCTATTCCCAAGAACACTACAGGCGCCATACCATCAAACCGGCTTCATACAACGCAGCCGAATCAAACATAGACTTGACATCAATTACCACACCTCCTTTGACGACGCGACCAGACAGCACCTCCAAGGCCAACTCGGCATACTGAGCATGGGCAACGGCAGCAACCAATACATCTGCACATGGCAATTCGTCCCAGCATGTGAGCTGTAATCCATATTCAGCCTGCACCTCAAGTGGATTTGCGTATGGGTCATGAACATGTACCTCCATCCCATAACTTTGCAACTCATGAATTATATCAATGACTTTTGTATTTCTAACATCTGCACAATTCTCTTTGAACGTTAATCCAAGTATCACTGCACGAGCACCTTTTACATAGCGCCCTGATGCAATTAATTTTTTTACGGCCTGTTCTGCAATATACTTACCCATACCATCATTGATACGGCGCCCAGCCAAAATGACCTGAGGGTGATAACCCATCATTTCCGCCTTATGTGTCAGATAATATGGGTCTACACCGATGCAATGCCCACCAACTAACCCTGGGCTGAATCGCAAAAAATTCCACTTAGAACCGGCAGCCTGCAATACCTCATGCGTATCAATCCCTATTTTGTCAAAAATAATAGCCAATTCATTCATTAATGCAATATTCAAATCACGCTGGGTATTCTCTATCACCTTGCAAGCCTCTGCAGTTTTTATGGAGCTACAACGATGCACGCCTGGCAGCACGATAGACTCATATAAATATGCAACTTTTTCCAGCGTTTCTGGACTATCACCAGATACTACTTTAACGACAGTGGTTAGCCTATGCTCACGATCACCGGGATTGATACGCTCAGGCGAGTAAGCTACATTAAAGTCAACCAACCAGCGCTTTCCCGATGCCTTCTCGAGAATTGGGATACAAACTTCTTCAGTCGCACCAGGATAGACAGTAGACTCATAAATAATGATTGCACTATTTTTCATATGAGTGCCAACCAGTAGGCTGGCACCAGAGAGCGGAGAAAAATCGGGAATATGTGCCGCATCCACAGGCGTAGGAACGGCAATAATAATAAAGTCCGCCTCAGATAATATGCGAGGATCACTCGCATATTCCGCATATACAGCCGAATCCATCTCAGCATCGGATAGTTCGCGAGATGGATCCTGACCACGTCGACAGCTGGCAACTTTTGACTCGGAAATATCAAATCCAATGGTACGCATATGTTTGCCAAATGCCACCACCAGAGGCAAGCCAACATAGCCAAGCCCAATAACAGCAACGACAGCCATAAACCCTCCTTATTGAAACCATGAGAATCATAAAGAATGCGCGCTATCTTCACCAAGAAGACAGGCTCACATACGGCAACTCATTGCTATCAAAAGACAGCAATAAAATTAAACACCAGCTTAACTATATAAAAAAGGCACGACAGACAGCTCTAAATGCATAGTAGAAAAAATCACCATGACATTCAAGAAAATAACTTCCCTATCAATGAAATTAAGTTATTAAATTCTATTTAACTAGTTAAAATATAAGTGATTTTGTATATAAAAGCACTAGAACTAATGCATGCCAGATGAAATTGGATCAGGAACAAAGTACCAATAGAAAAAACTATAAAAATTGCATGCATAAAGAATTTTTTATTTCGCATTAAAAATGCAATGCGGACTTCACCCCAACGTAAAGCCTTGCCAGGCCTAGTATTCGGTAGATAACCCACTCCACCAGCACCCCCCCATTTTTTTGAAGGGCTAGCACCACCGTATTAACATCATGAATTTAAACGTATAATCTTCGCATTCAAGAGTGGATGTAGCTGCTTTTGTTCTTGAAAAATCAAGCTCATATTCCCTTACGAGAAGATCAACTTATGAAATTACCCAAAATCACTATCGCAATTTTATTAAGCACCCTCCTGGGAGCTTGTGGTGGCGGCGGTAGTTCAAGCAATCAAACAGAACAGCCACCAGTCAACCCGGAAAAACCTGAGATACCGGAACCCCCAGTTGACCCTGACAAACCTGTCATACCAGAAATACCAGTCGACCCTGAAAAGCCACAACCTCCCATCATCCCAGACCCTAGTACTAATGTTTTTGTCGCCAAAGCTCCTTATGCACCAACAATAGGAAATACCAAAGTTGGCGTTGACATTGGAGCATCTCATATCACCTATGACTTTAGCGGCCATTTACCATTCTACAACACCGCTATTAATCGTTCGGATATTCATACGGTTAACACATGGAACCCTAGCACGAATAGCTCACAAGTTGTACAAGGACATTCACTGTCAAATAGCGGGGTTGCTGGTCGACTATTCCGTCAAGGCGGATATATGGGGATAGGGGTTATCGCAGGCGATGGTATTGTCGAAGAAAAATTACGCACTCAAGTCAATGCCTTTCCTATTCCAACACGCAGGCACTTCCTTTGGGAACTTAAATTTAAAGTTGGTGGCCGCACTCTTGGTTCACCATGGCATATGGCACCAGCAGGTGAGTCACCTGCCACAATTTGGCAGTTAAAAACACCTAGCTATGGTCCAACACTACTGATGGGGCTAGATACAGACCCGAAAAATCCAAGCAAGCTGTCCATCAGTTTTGATGCCCGAGTCAATCCTGCACAAGGCGGTGTCTCTATCGGAGGACTGGGTGGAATTGACCCATCAGGAGAAAATGATGTCAAGATCGAAGCTTTTCTAGATGAACGAGAATCCTCGCAAGGAGGGAAAGGTTTTCTTAAAATAACAGTCAATGGTGTCGTGGTAGTCAACAAAAATGGGCCTGTCGTTCAAGCAGGTGCAAACTATCCATACAACTGGTCAATGGGTATGTATCTATGGAAAAACACCCAACCTCTTTCCTATGATCGTTTTATTTATTACAAGACAGCAAGATTGGTCGCACTCAACTAGAGCTACATTTTCTCGCCACCAGTAGCTATAAAATGTTCCCGAAAATAAAGCATCATAGAAATAATTTCACTACGAATAACAAACTAGGTTTGCTCTACATTGCGCCACGGTCTTGCCTGCAGAACAAGGCCGTGGCGTTATTTATTCCCAATAAAGGGACAATAAGCATATAGCCTGAAATATTTCCCACTAAACATCGTGATAAAAATATGGCTTCCTCACTCACCAACAAAGACCAAGAGCAATTTTAATTATTTTATACTTATTAATACTTACCAGACAAACACTCTAAACTTAAATAAATCATTAATCATAACATTCTCTTCACGACTGAATGGCTTACAAAGCCAAGCCACAAAAAGAAAGCCGCAAAATACTAATAATGATATTATGCCTATCTCAAAAATACCTTGCCCGACTGGCAATATCCAGCCCAAAATAAGTGCGCACATGAATGAAAAAATCAATCGCACGCCACCATGCACATCTAATGGATAAGCATACTTAATCCGCAGCTGAAATATTATATAAACTGCAAAAATAGCCTGTCCGATCACCATGGGAATAATAGCGGCCCAGATACCAAGCCCCCAAAAAAACAAAAACATACTCAACGGAACCACCCATAATCCAGACAAGGCAGCACGCACACAGAATCTTTCTTCTGTAAGAATCTGCGCCATCACCTCCAGTAGTGCACGTTGAGACAGAGGAACCAACATCAGCATGCATGAAGCTAGCAGATATCCATCTCCGGTAAACTTTCCACCGGAGATGGTAAAAAGTAATTCACTGCTATGTGTTGCAACGAGGGCAAGCAGAGGCAACAAAAAAAACAGATTTAATTTTGAAGCTATATTTACATTACGAAATAAACTACTGCAATCGGTTGTGTTGGCATAAGCTGCGACCAGCTTGGGCTGGATCAGGCTAAAAAACATGGTAACCGGCAGATAACGCCGTATTTGACTGATAAGATTCAATATAAAGCCAAAAACTGCTACTGCCTCCAGACCCAAAAACCGCTTGACCAAGAGGATAAAAACCGTCTCACCATAAAGCATCGAAACCAGCATAGACGTATACAGCCGAAAACTTGAACGCCACATGTCCCACCACTTAGGCTCATGCCACTCTGCAGCCTGCGCTCTACTACGTAATGTGAGCAGAAAACGAACTAGGCCTACAGACGACACCAGTAAACCTGCTAGCGAAGCAAACAATTCAAGCAGCACTACTTGCATCAAGTCCAGATTGCCTATCGTATCCAGCAGCAAAATTCCTCCGACCAAGACAGATAACCTGCTAACCAGGCTTACCCGCACCAGAGACTGCATCATCATCGACGATAGCGTCTGATCACGCAGCAACCTGGCAGTTCCTTCGATCACCCCCACCAATAAATATACTTTGGCGGCGGCCAAATGAGACCCTAGGCCAAAATCAACACCTGAAAACTGCAACACAGCCAACATTAACAGTGCAACAAGTGTGGCCATACCAGCATAACAACCAACCTGACGGGCAACCAGCAGGCTCAGCCTTTTCCCCGATGCCTTGAGCATGAACTCCGGCAGGAAACGGATACCCAATGCATGCAACCCCACATCGGAAAAGCTTAACAATAACTCCATAGCTGCCACAAAGGTGACATAGACGCCGTACTCAATCAGTTCCAGCTTCCGCACCAATAGCAACAGCAAAAAAAAAGTCAGGCCAGCAGAGATTGTCTTGCCCGCCAGAAAATGAGCAGCATTGCGCTTAAGATTGGCAACTGAATAGACATCCACCATCTTTATGCCGCGACTAAAGGAAGGTGCAAGCCACGCAATAAATGCTCAGCCGTCACGGCTGGCGCGTGACGTTTACTGACAGTCTGTCGTCCAGACTGGGCCAGTTGCTGCCACAAGGTTGCGTCGGTGCGCAAGCACCGTACTTGCTGAAGAAAGCTGGTAACATCGGCAGCAACCAGGCAGTTGCGCCCAGCCTTCAGGTCGTAATGGCTCGCTACGGCAATCACGGGAGTCCCGCAGCCCCAAGCATCACCGATTAAACCCCAATTGCTCAGTTTACCCGGCGACAAGACAAAGCAGCCCGAACCAATCAACTCCAGGGCGCGATCACGCGAACAACTTTTCTGCCAACTGACCCGCTCGCCACCTACTGCCATAATCCTGTCCAGTGCCTGTTGCCCTGCTGCATCCGTCGCCGGGCCAACCAGTGCTATGTGCATATCGGATTCGGTCTGCAACAGGCTACACAGATACTCACCTAATGCACTTGCGCCTTTGACCTTGCTGACTGAGCCAATATAGACAGCCAGATGCGAGTCATGCGTTTCTAAACCAAGGGGGGATTCGGCTGCGGGATGTGGCCAAGGCAGATAGAGTAACTTACCTTCCCTTTGGTCGTTGCCTGCCACATCAAACTCGGCAGGATTGGAGCAAAACGCACGATCGGTACATGACAGTAGTTGTCGGGCACGATATCTGATCATCCATGGCCGTAAAGGCTCGAGACCAAGATAAAAACGGCGCTTGAGTTCCATGCGGCTATCAGAAAGAAATTCTTCATGCAGCAATATGGGCGCACCGGTCTGTTTCTTGACGGCCAATGCAGCGGGCAGGTTGTGTGCAATGGCACAAAACACCCAATCTGGCCGGTTTTTCTTGGCAAAATGCACAATACGCTCAATGGCAGCCTCCGAATCCAGCGCAACATTCAGCCGGATAATATCCAGATTTGGATGCTGCTCATCCAACGCAATGCCTACCCCCCCCTTAAGTACATCGCGTGCACCGGCAAAAACCGTACATCTAACTTTACCTTGCTCGCACAAACGACTCCACACCATTGCCATTTCATTCAGCGCGATATCAAACGCGGGATAAATAGCCAGCACATTCATCATGTAGAACTCCTTCTATCTGCAGCAGGTATTACACGCGATGATGACATTAAGCAGATCAATGCTGACTTTTCATTATATTTTCAGAAAAATAAACATACTGACCCTCCCCCTGCAATTACGCATATGGCTGCAATAACAACGCGTTATGGTAACATCAGACCCCGTATCAACTTGGACGTACAAGTATGGGCCTGCTACTTATATCGACAGATACCGGTGCGGCAGGAGGTGACCATAAACGCTCTACCAAATTGCGGGTCGAGCGGATATTGCCGCGGCTAGATGCGCCGAACACCATGGACTGGATATTTGGCTGTTGGCTGACCCACTCTATGGCCTCCTCAGGCGCTATAGCGCCCGAGGCAAACACCGACATGGCCACAGCCCGAAATGGCTGGTCGCGCAAATTCTGCTGGTAGGCTTCCAGTCCACCACTCATGCGGAATCCAAGCTTGTTGATATTGGCGCAGACGATAGGAGTGTCTACTCCTATTTCTTGCAGTACAGGCAGCAGTCGAGGCAAATTCATCGTGATAAATCCGGGCTCAGCCTGATAACGCTGACGGACATGATCGGCGAAAATACGGAACGCATCCTTGAAACCCAGACCCAATAGCAGATCAACGACCACATTTTGCAGAAAGATGACCGGCGTATTCAGGCCAGAAAACATTTTCATCTCGGCGTCCACCAGTAAGGTGGTGATCCCTTCAATATCTTTCTTGGCCAGCGACATCCCGCCGCGCAGCGCTGCATTGAATAGCCCCTCATTCGGCAAGAAGCGCTTGAGCGCACCGATCATGCCGTCTTCTGTCACAGCATTGGCGTATTTGTGCGCATAAGGCATGCAGGGATAAAACTTGAAACCACTATAGCGTGTCGGATTCGCACGCATATGCTCGGCGACCAACGCAATACGATCATGTGTCGTGCACATGAAAGTCCGGATACCCTCATCATAGGCATCATCCAGTACATCCATCACCGCCTGAATATGCTGGAAACGCATGGCTTGGGCGCGGGCCTTTTCTTCCGACATATGGTTAACGCCAAAAAACTGATTATCCCCAAACAACAATTTGTCCATTTACGCGACCCCTTTGATGGTAATGGGCGTTAGCCGCCGAAAATAGCCCAGCGCTTTTTGACCTTGGCCTCGCGGGCGGCTACCGGCATTGGACCTTGTTCGGCATCGGCAATCAGCATCGATATCACGCGATCTGTTGCCTGCGCTTCGGCAAAACTATTGATATTCTCACTTGCTGTACCCAAGCGGATACACTGAATGAAATAATCCAGTTGGGCTGAATACTCCTCACCGCGCACATAAAACCATACCGGTGCAGTCAGTTCGGTGGTGTACCTCACATTCCAGCCATACTGATAACCCGCAGGCAGCTTAGCCGTGTCTCGCAAATAAACCTGGCACTCCTGCCTGTCTGCGCGAATACGGCCCTGAGTGCCGAGCACGGTGACTGCTGTACTCATTTTGCGAAAAGACTCGTCGCTCCAACTCACCGAAATCTGAGCACTTTTCCCGTCCGGATAAAACAAGGTTGCAAACACCTCGTCATCGGTCTGGGCTGAAAACACGGAGTTAAGCACTGTGCCGCCCACAGCAAATGGCATGCCGAAATACCAGGTCACCAGATTCAGCGGGTGGGCAGCGTAGTCATACAAGCAGCCCCCGCCCTCGGCACGTTGTGTACGCCACGAACTTCCCTTGGGTTTAAGCACAACCGGGCCGTAAGCTTCAGCCTGAATATGCGTCACCTCTCCAATGGCACCTGCCTCCAGCAGTCGCTTGACCTCCTGGAATGCACCGACAAAACGGCAGTGATAACCAACTTGGTTGACCCGGTCAGTCGCTTGCGCCATTTGCGTCAGCATCTCGCCATCAGCTGTATCCAGACAGAATGGCTTTTCACAAAAAACATGCAACCCCCGTTCCAGCGCAGCCTTGACCATGGGAGCATGCATGCCCGAGGGGGTGGCAATAATGACCGCATCCAGCTTGGCCTCGCGCAACATGGTGTCAAAATCAGTGTATGCAGCCAGCCCGGTATACTTCTCCAGCACATCCAGTACATAACCGCTGGCATCACAAATAGCCGTCACACAGACATCGGGATGCGCATTGATCATGGCTAAATGCGACAAGCCCATCTTTCCCAGTCCGACGACAGCAAGATTAACCATACGATCCATCACAACCCCCCCGGTGCGAGTAAAACAGCTTTGCATTAGTCGTGGGATACGACTGCACTGGCAAAACGAGTTTCAGTACATTTAGTTTTTTATAGTAAATAAAACTATCAAATTGCAATGCATATATATTTTTCACCCAACAAATACCCATTTTTCCATCATGCAAAGCGCCATGATGGGATGCCAAAGTTATGCTTTCGTACCTGAAGTCTGCAAGGGGAGGCTTGCCAGTAGTTGGCTATAACGATTGGCCAGCATGGCAGCCAGCACCGGATAACTGCGTAACAACGCAATCCGGCTGCGGCCCTGCTCCCCCATCTGCCGCGCCCGCACCGGATCACGTAATAGCGCCAGAATGGCGGTTGAAAAACCGTCGGCAGTCAGAGGAACACACAGCCCGCCAGCACAAGCATCGAGGAGAATTTCCTGATCAGGCAAGTCGTTGGCAATAACCGGCACACCATAGGCCAGATACTCCGCGACCTTGGTCGGCGAGCTAACATCGAATACACGCGAGCGCGGTATCGGCGACAAGCCAAGCCGGGCTTCTTTCAGATAACAGCGTGCCTCATGTGCGGGCAACCAGCCTGTAATATGGACATATTTAGTCAGCCCCAAACGCACAATTTCCCGATCCAGCCATTGGCGATCTCCCGGCAATTCGGCATCGCCAACTAATACCAGATAAGCATCCGGCTCTTCCTGTACGACCTGCACCATGGCCTCCAGCATCAGCTCGGGATGGCGGCGACGTTCCAGCGCACCTAGATAAACCAGCAGTTTTCGGCCACATAGACGCCTATCTGCCGGAGGTTCCAGTTGATCTAGCGTAGCGGGGAGGCTTACGCCCATAGGAACCGGCGTCATCCGCTCTGACAGCACCCCCTTGTCTGTCAGCATGTATTTCATGGCATCACTCTGCACAAACACATGATCGGCTCTGGGCAAAACCCAGCGATATAGCACCCACGCTGATATCCGCCCTCGAATCCGCCAGAACAGGCGGCGCCATACTGAAACTTCGGCATGAATCCGCCCCTTGCCTACATCCTGCATTTCCTCGGCCAGAGGAAACGACATCCAGTAAAAAAAAGGCAAACCATGCCAGCGCGCAGCCAGCAGGCCAATCAAGGCACCTATCGCGCGATCGCGAACCTGAATAGCGCAATATTGTTGACGCGATGGCAAGGTAAACAGGCTCAAAGCCGCACGTAAAGAGGCCATCACCCGCCCCCCAGTACCTCCGGCATGCTGTAAAAAAACATCACCAGCTAGCCAGCCCCCCCCGGCACTCGCATCCTCTACGGCGGCAATATCACAGAGCCATCCCAGCTTAGGCAGCTCAACACCAAACAATTGCGCCAGATCAGGCCGAAAACTGGGACACTTCTCGCGTGTCAGGTATAGCAGGCGTTGCGACATGAGACCTCCTTGCCAGCCAGGCAAGATAACCGAAGGTAAAGGCCAGCAAGGCCTCGTGACTCATACTGGACAGCATCGAGTTGGAGTAAAAAACCATGAAGAAATTGAAAATCAACGAGACGCGTAGCACATTGAGAATGACTTTGTCCCGCCCAACACCAGCCTGTCTAAGCAAGCGGGAAGATGTACGCCAAGCAAAGAAGAAAGCGCCTATCAGTAAGCTTACGGCCAGTAATCCACCATCCCACAGCAAGGTGGAAAGCGTTGTAAGGTTGATATCCAGCCCGCCATAAAACCTGTTGAGATGCCCCGGCACCAGCGAACCATCGCCACTGTATGAACTCCCCAGGCCATGCCCAAATAACGTAGTGACCGGATTGCGCCAGCCATGTTCATTCATCCAGAATGTCACAACCGATGTTCGGTTCAGACTATAACGCCCGCTGTAACCCACAGCACCGAAGTTGTAATCCAGCGTTTGCTGCAACCGTTCGGCAGGTGTCATAAAATCGGTGGCAAGCATTTTGAAGTACAGCCAAGCCAGCGTCGTGGTTAGCAAAACACCGAGCAACACGGCCAATAGGGCTGCGACTGGATGTTTGCGGATATCGGTCACAAAAACGATCAGCAGCATCAACGGCAACAACACCAAAACCAGTTTTGTTTCACCAATAAACAATGGTGCGCCCAGCCAGCACGAGAGCAACAAAGCATGCCGGCTTTTGAGCAAGCCTTCTTTCCATGAAGCCAGCACAAAAGCCAGCACCAGAATCAAAAACATGGCCATCGTGCTACTGGATCCACCGCCAGTCATACTGGCTTCGAATGTACCGACGACGACATCAATAGGAACCACACCATGCCCCATGCCCATGCGCTGAGGTACCAGTACCCAGTACTGGTAAAGTGCAAACGGCAGTTGCAACAAGGCGATAAAAAAAAGCAGCTTGAGCCAGCCTTGATACAAGGCTTCTCCGCGGTCATTTAGCGGCATCATGGCCAGCGCCAACATCAGGCCCCACAACTGCCATGCACGTTTGACTCCGGCACTGACCTCGGCAACACCACCACCGCCGAAGAATGAAATCACCGTACTCACACACATCAGAGACAGAAGAAGAACCATAAATGCAGGTAGCGGCACTTGGCCTTGCCGTGCGCTTAAGCCGATCAGTATCATGCTGGCCAATAAAAAAAAGCCCAACAGCGAAAATAACCATGCAAGTTTGGTTAACGCAGGAAAAAAAAGGCCAACCGGCCCCATTAATAGCAAAGTGCCAACCAGCACCAGGCTGATGGCAAGATCCGAACGCTTAAAAAAAAGCCCGCCAAACAACACACCCACAGCCATCGCACTGGGCAGTACGGCACCCTTGGCCGCAACCCAACCAAACAGCACGGCCAGCACCATGGCGCCTACAACGACAGCCAGATCCGCCAGACGCCGCCCTTCCGGCAGACGGTAGGCATCGCTACTCACCCACATGCTCCCGCTTTTGCCTGCTACTTTCATGGATGAATTGCCGCACATGAGCAATCAGTTCGGTACTAGCACTACGCGAGCCCACTTCGGGCGACACCGAGAGTTGCCCCGCACAAAAGGCATCCAGCAAACCCAACAATGCCGTTTCATCATCGGCCACCCAGACTCCAGGCCTGCCTCGCAACCAATCGGCCGCCTGCCTTTGGTGGTCGGAAGTGATCTCGCCCAAGGCAAACGAGCGGGGAAACAAAATAACCGGTTTACCTGCCTGCATGGCAGTAATAAAAGACCCCATTCCCAAATGGGCAACCATCAACTCACAAGACTCAACCGACTGGTTAAACTCCAAAGGCCGCATCATGCGAACCCACTCGGCATGCTTTGGCAAATACTGCCCTTGCCCTAGCTGAATCAATATCTTCTGTGCCGGATGCTCACCACTCCAGCGGTCAACTGCTTGTACCAAACGGTCAAAAGGCAGCATGGATCCGATTGTGGTAAAAATCACAATGCGCCCCCCCAGTATTCGATGCCGTTGCTACGTGCGACTTCTGGCCACTGGCTGACACAGCGATGGGCAATGCGCAGTGCTTTTTTACCTGAATGCGACAACTGCTGGCAGTTGGCGATACTGTCTATCCACAAGGTCTGTGCGCCACATAAGCGTCCGAAAAACACACAAAACAAAGCTGGCGCCGAGCCTGTTGTCACTACGACGTCCGGCCGTTCACGCAATATGATCCACAGCATGCGAAACACCACGCGCACAAAAGCCAGTTTGTTTTTTCGCGATGCGTCACGAAATGCATAATAACGATGACCGGGCACCTCATCCTGCGAGGCGGGGTGCACACTGGCATAGGCAACTTCGCACCCGTCAAAAGCTGCGCGTAAGCGCAACAATTGCACCCAATGCCCCCCGCCAGAGGCGATAGCCAAAACCTTGGTCCGATTGCGATTCATGGTCTTCCTTTCAAACTTCAGGCAGACTGGCGCTGCGCCTCAAGATGAGGCTTACCGGTCAACTCGCCATACAAAGCTTCAAGCACTGGCAACACGGCACTACGAGAAAAGGTCGAGGCCACCCGCAAGCGCCCTGCCTGCCCCATACTTTTTCTCAAGGCAGCATCCGAGGCCAAACACAGCAAGGCATCACGCAAGCCGTCAATATCACCGGCATCGAGCAGCAAGCCATTCACACCCTCACTCACCAGTTCGGGAATACCACCAACCCGAGTCGAGATAACAGGCAACGACCAAGCCATCGCCTCCAGCAGACTGACCGGCAGGCCTTCGTTATATGAAGGCAAGACCATTAAATCAGCCTCGGCCAACAATTTGTCACGCTCAGCGCCCCCGACCCAACCCAGAAAATCGACGTCTGCCGCCAGACCCAAAGCTTCGGCTTGGCGGCGAGCCTGTTCAAGCTCGCCATTACCACCGATTTGCAAACGCATAAAAGGATAGATTGCCCGTGCCTGCGCGAAAGCCGGCAACAGGTCAAACACGCCTTTGCGTTCGCCAATGATGCCAAGAAATAACACGTTCACCATTTGCTGTGCCTGCCGACTTAACGCTGCCGAAGGGAGCTCGACATAATTGGGCAATACAAGAACGCGGGCAGTCGGTGCGAGCGTATGAATAAAATCGGCCCAGCTATCCGACAGGACTAAAACTGCTGAGCAATGCTCCAGCGTGCTGCGAATACGTTTTTGCAAGAAAGGAGACTGCGCCGCATACCAAGGTTTCAGGTCTGAGCCATGCAAATGGAAAATAACCGGCACGCGACAGGCAAACGCCAGCCAGGCAAAAACCGACTTGCGCCAGAAACTACCCGCCATGGCAACATGGCAATGCAACAGGCTGACCCGGCGCAATAGCAGCTCGCGACAAAAAATCAGCAAGGCACGCAGTGCCACCCACAACCTGCGGCCAAGCGAACCTTCTTCATGCGGCGAAAGCAGGCGGACATTCCAGCGGGAAAAAAGTCCATCCGCCCGATAGCGCTCCACTACAGACAACATGCCACCACGCCCTGCGGTGCATAACATAACCGGCTGTTTAGCCATAGCGCCCTCTCGTACACAAAAACCACTCAGCGATTGATCACACAGCCAACCCGAGGTATTTGCGCCTGTTCCAGATCTTTGGCCAGGGCAGATAAAGCAGACGCTGAGCTTTGGTTGCGCTGAGCTACGATCAGTGCACCAGCGGCCCAGCGCGCGATAATGCCGGCATCCGCCATGCCGGATGCCGGCGGCGTATCCAGCAAAATCACATCAAAATATTGACGCAACAGAATCAACAACTCACCCATGCGCGGGCGACTCAGCAACTCCTGCGGATTGGGAGGCACCATGCCGGCAGGCATGACACTCAGGTGCGGCAATGTCGCAACATGATCAATAGCATCATCCAGTTCACAGCGTCCTGCCAATAAATTGGCCAGCCCAGCCCGATTCCCCAGGCGAAATAAGCTGTGCTGGCAGGGCCCACGCAAGTTGGCATCAATCAACAAGGTGCGCTCGCCCAATTGGGCAAAAAGAACCGCCAGATTTGCACTGATAAAGCTACGCCCTTCACCGGGGCCGGGACTGACCAGCGCCAAAGTCTTGTGCTTTTTCTCTCCGAACCAGCGAACCAGTAACTGGCTGCGCAAACCACGTAATTGCTCGACAACAGGAGAAAAAGGATCAAATGCGGCAACTACTTCAGCACTGATACTGTCATCCCCCCTGTCTAAATAGGGATAGTCATATTGACGCGACAGCGCCTGCATTAATCCGGCCTCGCTGACCAGCCCCAAGCGTACGGCGGCCTCGCCAAAACGTATGCCCTGCTCCTCCTGAAACCGGGTTATCAAAACAATGTCACTGGCACTGATTAGACCATCACGCACCAGAATGTCACCTAAACTGCGCAGATTCGAGCCTTTTTCACTCGCCAATACAACTTCACTCAGCTTAGGGGGAGACAAATCGGACATAATTAATACCTCGCGCTAAACCCTGGAGGAAAGATAACGACTCTGGCGCAGACGGGGTGAAGCGGCGGAATATGTAGCATCCTGCACCACGCCCAGCAAAGGTGCCCCGCTAAGTAGCACCAGGTCTTCCACGCTACGCACACGCCTATCCATCATTTCGCGCAGCAGCATAGCGGCGATAGCCAGCACACTACCAAGAAAAATGGCAACCAATAAATTCAGAATTATTTTGGGGCGTGTCGGCAATAAGGGCTCGACGGCTGGGTTTAATATGCTAACGTTGGTTTGCACCATCTGCGACTCCAGCTTGCTCTGAGAGGCGCGCTGATTAACCCCATCAAATGCACGCTGGGCATTCTGCACCTCCATCTGCAACACACTGATAGCATCACGCTGTTTCTTTAATTCAAGAATTTTTTGCTTCTGGGCTTCAATTGCATCTTTCAGATCTGCCTCTTTATATAAGCTAACCTGCCCGCTGGTACCTAAAGCAATACGTACCTTGCGTGTTTCTTCTGCCAGACTTTGTCTAAGATTAGTCAATTGGGCCGCCAGGCTGCGTACTTGCGGGTGATTAACACCTGTTTTTGCCGACAGTTCGCGCAACTGCGATTCACTACGAGCAATATCTGTTTTTAGCTGGATAATCAGCGGACTTTGCATTACCTCAGGCAAAGTATCATTCCCACCACGCTGCTTGTTTTTTGCATCCTGCGTCTGAGACTGAACTTGCGTCAATTGACTGGATAGCTCATTCAACCGGGTCGTTTCATAATCGAGACGTTCATCCCCGGCTACAATACCGCTTTTTTGCTGAAAATCAGACAAAGCTTTTTGTGCAGCTTGTAACTGCCGCCGTTGAATAACGGTCTGACTGTCAAACCACTGTGCATATTGCTGAGCCGGCTCTGCCCGTAAACCAATATTAGTATCAATGTAAGCCCGGGCAAAGGCATTGGCGACGGTTGCTGAAAACTGCGGGTCAGTTGCCGAAAACTCGATACTGATAACATTACTTTCCCTGGATGGAACAACGGTCAAGCCTTTCTTTAACGAAGTGGATAACCACTCTATCAATTGCCCACGACCCTGTGTCTCTTCACGCCATTGCTCGCGTATCGCCGGGTTTTTTTCCAATCCCAAGAGGTGAACAACCTGACGCGCCACTCGCTCACTATTGATAATATCAACCTGAGTTGCCATATAACCCGGTGCCATCATGCCTGGCAACACCATACCCGCAACAGGATCTGGCGACTTCACATCTAGAACCACTGAGGTTTCCGCAGTGTATTCCTTAGGTAAAAGCAAGCTCACGATCAGGGCTGTCAAAACCGTAAGACCAAGAACCAGAAAACCCAAATGGCGCCTAGCCTTCAAGACTTGCAGTAGCTGATATAAATTCATAATGTGCCCTTGTCCTTGCAACTTGTCTTGTCTGTTCCGACCACCACCAGATAAAGCACACTACAACTGGCGCAGCCAAAACTTTATAAAGCGCTAACCAACCTCATTAAATATGGCACAATTATTGAATTTAGATACCAAAAAATTGGCCTCTATGGGCAGGTGCAATGTGCTTAGCCAGTTGACGGATAAAATCATCTTGCAAATGATAAGCTGCCACGCTATCGCGTCCAATGGACGATACACGAACTAACAAACCATCAGGAATCAGTTGGTGACGCAAGCTGTAATTCAATTCAGCCGGCTTTTTTTTCCAGCTATCCGCTAAAGGATAATTGCCAACAGTAAACCAGTACGTCAGCGGCTCGTAACGCTGCTCGCGCAATGTCGTTTCTAAGCGCCTGACTGGAATTTTTTTACCTAGCAACATGACATCCTGCCTCACATTGCTATGAATCACAAAACCTTGGGCGGGATAACAGACTTCTGGGTAATGCAGCTGCATCCCATCACGCTGATCAGCACCATAAGCTATAGAGAGCATCACACGCTCACCCTTACGATTTACGTAAGTCCGAGCTAATGTCTGGGTATATATTTTCTCTATTATGGCTTGTTGCTGCGGATTAAGAACAACCATTGGGCCGTTTACATCCTCTTTCCAGTCCCCCACACGGGAAGGAATAACAACAGCCAGATCAAATCCACCTCTCACCCGAGATAAATACTGCGTAGGTGCCAGGGCTATAGCTAAAAGTGCAGCGAGCGACATCAGAATAAAAGCCAGCATAGCCACACGAATATCACGCGACATGCGACGATCCCTTATTTCCAGTAAAACGCAACAAGCTATCCGTACCGATGATCAACAACAAGGCAACGACAAAAAGCACCATACCAGAAAAACCATGTAAAAAACCTTGACCGGCGGCATCGCCAAAATGGTAGGTAACCAAAATCAAAACACAAACTCGAACCACGTTGGCGACAAAACTAATAGGTATAATCAAAATCGCCAAGCCGACATTACGCAGCAAGGAACTATGCCGGACAATGTTGAGATAAAGCAAACCCATCGCTTCAAGCGTAAACAGTGTCTGCAACCCGGCACAGGCATCGGCAACCAGTAATTGATAAGAACCTATCTGCAACATGACGCCAGAGCGGGCAATCGGATAACCAGCATGAAACAATAAAAACTCGGCAACCCATGAAACAGCCATTTTCATGGGTTGCGTCAAAGCATCAACCACACTGACAGGCAAAGGTAAAAGAAACAACATGAAAAAGATAGGGAACCAGAGCAAGCGTAGCGCAGCAGAACCACGTAGCAAGAGCACGGAGCCCGCCACCATCGGGAGGCTGGAACCAACCTCAAGAATCAAGATACCCTGTGAACGCCCAAGCGCATAGATCAAGCAGCCCGCAAACAATAAAGCCCAGGACATGATTTGGCCACTGGACACTTCAGCGCTAGCAACCTCAATCCTTTTTCTCCAAAACAACCAAATACATACCGCCAATACAATAGGACCATGCCCTTGCTGTTCACTTCCCCACAGCCCGTGCATCAGCGTCCATACCGTAGGTATGTACAATAGGCAAAACCCTGAACCCAATAACAACCATGGTAAAAAAATCGCAACTTTTTTACTGTGATAGTTTGCAAGGATTTCCATGATTAAGCCACCTACTTAGCTACATATTATCATTGAATGGTATAAATACAAAAACACTAAGTGCGCACACAACACATAATATGTGCAAAATCAGATTATCGTCTTTTATTTTTTGACATCAACAGCTGAAGAGGCAGGTCGAACAGATGTATCATTATTAATTAATTTATACTCAAGCTTTGCATCCTTTTTTAGCTGTGAAATCAGCTTTCCCATTAATTCGTTACGTTGCTCAGCAATGAGAATTCCCTGTATCTGAGGCAAGGCAACCTCTTCAGATACCGGCGAATGCTGCGAAGCAACTACCTGAATAATAGTCACAACATTTTTCCCGTCCAACAAAATCAATTCACCATCATTCAAAATGGCTAACTTTTTCAATACATCCATGGGAAGCGCTTCTGCCCCAACGGTGGCACTCTCCACATTGGCAGATATCTTTTCACCATTCAACCAGGCGACAATATCTGAAATCGATTTACCAGAATCAATCTCGGACTGCAAATCAGAAACCAAACCAGGCTGGTTAGCCAATGACACATTGTACAAACGATAAATCTTGCGCTCGGAAAAAAGCTCGGGCCGACTATTGTAATAACGAATAGCAGCTCGACCATCTGGCTTTACCTGTTGATCCAAAGCACTATTTAGCCATGCTTTAGCCAGCACATCTAAACGTGCGTTCTCCATTGCCATCATGACCTGAGGATCTCGATCCAATTTTTCAGCTATCGCCTTATCACTGAGCAAACGCTGTTCAATCAGATGCTCTAGCGCCTTTTTTTGCACTGCATTTTTATCACTCACCGGCAAGGGATTGACAGACTGCAAAGCGGCATTTAACTGATGAACCGTAATTTCATTACCATTAACAATGGCAGCAACCTGAGTAGCAGGTTTGGCCTGTTGCTCTCCACAGGCGACAAGCACCAGAAGGAACGGCATGCCAAACAGGCTCCAGCGGCTAGCAAGTATTTTTCTTTTCATCAAGAAATACTCCAGCATTGTGCAAACCGTTAAAATAGGCTCTCGCGCACATAAATCACATCATCTGCCTGGACCAGATCGGAAAGAGCCGGACTAACCTGAACCAGGTTGCCATCCGCGCCTTTGCGGTTAATGCTCAAACGCCACTCGGTACCACGCGGCGTAGGCCCCCCACCTTGTGCCAGAGCCTGCTGAACCGTCATGCCACGCTCTATACGAAATGCCCCTGGGCGCTGAGCCTCGCCATAGATGTAATATACCGGCGCCCGATGAACAAAGAGCACATCTCCACCTTGCACAACTGGATCATCACTGGCGGCGTTCTGCCCCAGAAATAGTGCAGGCATGTCGACTTCCCAATGGAAAGGCTTCCCGCTGCGTAACCCGCTGACCACGACCGTATCGCTACCCGTAGCTGCTGTTCCGCCGGCGAGCGCCAACAAATCTGATACCCGGGTATTGCCTGTTTCCAGCGGAAAACGGCCAGGGCGATTAACCTGACCAAGTACCGACACCTGATTACCACGCACCTGCAACAGCGAAATATTGACCTGAGGTTGCTCGACAAACCCGCCTTTTTTCAGCGCACGAGCAATTACGGCCTCGGCATTGGCTGGGGACAGACCGCCGACCTTCACCTGACCAATCAAGGGGTAAGTAATCATGCCACTCTCCCCCACCCGGGTTTCGAGTGTCAGATCCGGATTCTGGAATACCTGCAGGCGGATAGTATCTCCCGCTGCCAACTGATAATCGACAGGCTCGGCCAATGCTGGAGTGCCAGACATAGCCAGGGTCAACAACAGTATGGCCTTGAGTTTACCGGTCAAGAACTTAGGCATCAGCTTATCCTCCAGCGGGGATCACCATTAAGAAGTTCACAGCTTGCAGCAAACCGCATCTCAGATGCATCGAGGATGCTTGAGCATACCCAGTCAAAGCTGGAAAACATTAACTCCACCTACGCTGCCTGCAACTTGCGTGACTTGTATATTTTTGATTTATAGCATCGCAAATTCATTTTTGCTAAATAAGTTTATTTACAAGTATAAAAATAAAATATATGCGAATTGTTGTGATTGCCGTCAGAATGCAAACCGTGCGCCCAGCCAGAATTGCATCCGACGATAACTAGGGTAAGGGTTTGTTGAGTCACGCCTTTCGTGCGAAAGCTCGGTGCTAATTCTAAGCGGATCAAGTATCTGCCAGTCGGCCCCCAAACGCAGGATATCCGTCGTTTCCTTAAACTGGGGGGTATTAGCAGGCGCCCCCTTATAATCCGTGTCCGCGCGCGACAGTCCAGCGCTCAGGCGCACTTTATGGCTGACTTGCCACACGGGCTCCAGCGCCCAGGTCGTCGTTTGTTTGGAGGTGAAAAACTGCTGTGCCTCAACATCATTGCGCCCGCTTAAACTGATCTGCAGCTTGGCCGTAGGCGCCCAGCGCAGGGTAACGTAACCGTTCTTACCCGAATAATCCCGCCCAGGATTCGAGTCATAACTACGCTCAAGCCGTCCCAGCCCAGCCTCTAACCGGGTCTTGTCCGCCAATTGCCAGTTAGTGCTAACCAGATAGCTGCGCTGGTCAAAGTCGAACCGTCCCTGCTCCTCGCCACGACCATCGCGCATGATAAGCTGCAAATCATTCCCCGCCGGCGTTTGATAGCGCAATCCCAGTTCGGCACTTTTTAACTCCTCACTGACGGAAAAGCTTGGCTGACTGTAATCGGTCTTGCTGTGATCGAAACCACCCAGCAGATATAGACGCTGCATGACCTGCCACTGCAAGCTGGCACGCTGAAAGTCTGTAGTTTTTATATTCACACTATCAGCAAGAAAAGCCGGATCAATCAGATCCTGCGTTTCATCGTGCTGCAACAAAAAATCGCCGCTCAGACGTGAACCCAGTACCCATTGCCAGCTAGCTGCATAGGGGTAGGCTGTGAAATCGTTGTCATCGTATTCACGGTAACGGTAATCAACCAGAGACACGTCCAGCTTCAATCGCTGCAAACCATAACGCTTATCCAGCATTACGCCCGCTTCGGTGCGTGCCAGCCAATCAGACTTGGCATTGCTCTCACTACCAAACAAATTGGAGTCATGCGTCAAGCGGATGCCGGCAAAAAATTGCACGGCATCCAGCTCATCTGCCTGAGCACCGTGTCCGATAGCAAGCAGGGCACTCAGGATACTGATATGCAAAAGATGCACTCGGCTTGGCTGCTTCATATGACCCCCCATACCTGAAGTAGCCATGAGTGGGCTCGATTCAACCACAACCCACATCATGACAAACGTTAATTTTGTTATAAGGCCACAAGACAAGCAGCAACTCAAACTAAACGACTATCGCTATCCAGGCATAAACCAATTACGCAACACTGCCACACAGACATTGCAAGGCTATCGCAGCCACCCGCGAGTCAGGCAAATCCACGTCATCCAACCCAAGCATCTGCCCAGGCTCCACCCGGCGACGCATACGCGCACCACTCATCAAGCCGATAGGGACATGTTGCAAATATTCACCTACCATCACCGCCTCGCCACGCACATCGAAGCCACCGCTCCCCTGACCGATAAAATCTCCGGGTAAAAGCACATGCTTGGCAACCGCCCCCACACCCATGCGGGGCCGACTGCCGTTGTTCAATAACACCTTGCCGCCTGCAAGCAGGCGGCGTACGGTTTTGGCGACTTCAAGCGAACACAGGTGATACGGTTTTACTAGCAGGTAGTCCGGGCCGGCCCCCAGCTTGAAGTAATTAAGCAGGGGGGCGAGATCCGCATCATGGCGCGCAACGATAAATACGCCGGTAGGTGCCCAGCCTTCGGCCAGCACATAGTCGGCAATGACCATGCCTTTCTCTTGAGCCTGACGTGCCAAAGCGGCTGCGCCCTCGGCCAGGCTGGCACAGGCGGGGCCGGCCAAACCCTGAAGCAAAATGCCGGCGCCCAAGCCATTAGCCACCAATACCTGTTCGATCTGCACCTTGGTGCCATCGGTCGCACCGGTAGTATTGGCCAGACTGATACCCTGACGTTCGGCCCAGTAAGCCATACTGGCCCGCGACGGATTATGGTCGAGAAAGCCTTTCATATTGCCGTACACCATAGGGGTAAAACCCATGGCCAAGGCATCCTCATGCAGCGCGGCAATAGATCCTGGTTGGTCTCCCTCGGCCTCACTGAATACCCCCAGGCCGGCTAGATATGAACCTGTGGTCACATGCAGTTCGGCATTGAGTGTCGCTACCGGCAAGCCGGCTTTTAGTGCGGCCTCGGCGACCAGAGAACCATGAAACACATCCCCGCTCATCTCGACGACGATATCGGAGTTGTCCAGCAAGGCCGACAGCGAAACAGTCAGACAAGCCGGATCAAAACCGGACACGCTATCCGGATCACGCCGGGTCAGCACCGCTCCCAGCGATAAATCCGGGCAGTGGCGCTGTATTAGTTTGGCAAAGCTCTGTGCCATGGGCCCGGTACCGACAATACCGACCCGTGCAGGTGAAGATAATTCGTTCATATAACCCTGCCGCCAGCGGCCTTTTTAGATTGACTTAAACTGGCAAGACCCGCTTATACGACGACCCCCTGCCCATAAGACAGTGGCCGACATACAAACGGGTCAACCGTTTTGCTGCCTTTAATCCAGCACCTTGACTTCAGGACAGAACACGACAAACTTGCCGCCCCACTCGCGAATGCCAGCAAATTTCTGCATCAATTCCTCGCTCCAGTTCCACGGCAGGATGACCAGATAATCCGGCTTGTCGATAAAAATCTGCTCCGGTGCCTTGACCGGCAGGTGCGAACCGGGCAAATACATACCCTGTTTGGCCGGGGTGTGGTCGACGGTGTAGCGGATAAAGTCGCTGCGTACCCCGAGATAATTGAGCAGGGTATTACCCTTGGCCGGCGCACCCACAGCACACATCACCTTGCCGGCACGCTTGGCATCGATCAGAAACTGCAGGATTTCCTGTTTGCGCGCGACAACCCGGCTATTGAAGCCCATATAGGTCGAGAGTTGATCCAGCCCTGCCGCATGCTCGACATCCAGCAGACGCTGCACACGCTCACTGACCGGATGGACGCAAGTATCGGCACGCTGGGCAAATACCCGCAGAGAACCACCATGGGTGGGCAACTCTTCCACATCAAAAAGCGCCAGTCCGTTGTGCTCAAGTATTTTCTTGAAGGTAGTCAGCGAGTGGTAATAAAAATGTTCGTGGTAAATCGTGTCGAACTGCAGATTGTCCAACAGATGCAAGGCATGATGAAACTCGAAGGTGGCGACCCCTGCCGGCTTGAGCAGTACGGCAAAGCCACCGACAAAGTCATTGATATCCGGCACATGCGCGACGACATTATTGGCAGGCATCAAATCGGCAGACAAACCGCGCGCAACCAGACTGGCCGCATAGTCGCGGCCAAAAAACTCGGTCTCGACAGGAATGCCCAGCGCCTTGGCCACATTTGCCGTATCCGCCGTGGGTTCCACGCCAAAAACCGGAATGCCTGTCTCCTGAAACCAGCGTAACAAATAGCCATCATTACAGGCGATCTCGACCACCAGACTGTCTTTATTCAGACCGAAGCGCTCGGTCATGGCCGTGCTATACGCCTTGGCATGGGCAAGCCAAGTATCGGAGCAAGACGAAAAATACGGATAGTGCTCGGAAAAAATCTCGCTGGCTTCCTCGCTGCCCGGGGCTTGTACCAGCAGGCAATTCTCGCAGACCAAAGCCCCTAAGGGATAGTAACGTTCCATATCATTGGCTTGGCCCTCCTTGCGCAAAGCATTGGACAAGGGCTGCATTCCCAGATCCGCCAGCACATGGTGTGCAGAGTGGCCACAAAAACGGCAATTTGTATGCATAGACTTTCTCCATTGTTTATATTTGTGACACTCCACACCAGACAAGACAAAACACACTGCCTTGCCAAACTAAAAAACATCTTAATAAGCTTGCTTATCGCCTTTAACCAAAGTTGTTACTGTCCGAAAAATAATCTGCAAATCCAGACCTAAAGACCATCTACGCAAATATTCAATATCGTACTCAATACGCTGCCGCATTTTTTCCAAGGTATCAGTTTCCCCTCGGCAACCAGACACTTGCGCCAAACCGGTAATTCCCGGCTTTACCTTATGCCGCACCATATAACCCTTGATCAGTTTACGGTATTGCTCGTTATGGGCCACAGCATGCGGACGTGGCCCGACAATACTCATGCGACCCTGTAAAACATTGATAAATTGCGGCAACTCATCCAGCGAAGACTTACGGATAAAAGCACCAAACTTAGTAATTCGACTATCGTACTTTTTAGCCTGATTTATTACATTACCATCTTCGCATACCGTCATCGAACGGAATTTATAGATATATATTTCCTCCCCGTTCAACCCATAACGGCGCTGAACAAAGATAACAGGGCCGGGTGAACTCAACTTCACGCCAAGTGCCACAAGCAGCATAAGCGGGCTGATCAATAGCAGAATAATGATAGACAATACAATATCGCTTCCCCTCTTGATAAAAGAATGGCTACCACTAAATGGCGAATCACATACTGCAATCACCGGCATATTGCATAGACTGTCGACCCGGCCCTGTATCAGGTCGGTCACAAACACGTCCGGCACAAAGTAGATGGAAACCGTGGTATCGCGCAGTTCATCCAGCATCTGCAAAATACGCGGCTGGCTGGTCATCGCCAGCGTGACATAAATCACGTCAATTTTATGGAGCTTTATATAGTCTGCCAAAGCGTCAACCTTGCCCAACAAAGTAAATTCTTCATTGGAAACTCGCTCGCCGACTCTATCATCAAAAAATCCCAGTATTTTAATATCGGACAAATGCGCATGCCGCACGCGCCGCGCCATAATCAAACCATGTGATGTCATGCCTACACACACGGCTTTTTTTTGCTTTAATAAAAACCGCGGTGCAATAAGGCGAAATATCGCATGACCGGAGAGTGCAATAAGTGGTGGCGACCACAACCACAGGCTTAACATGTGCTCATTAAATAAATAGCTGGCATGCACCAGATAGGAAACAACCAGCAAAACGGCACATACCAATAGCCAGGTTTTAGCTACGCCAAACATAACGCCCCAAAAACTGGACTCAAGTCGGGCTTTACCGGGGAAAGTCAATAAAAACACAGCCAAGGCACACAATAAATATGATGGCGTGACACTGCCTTGCAACAAAAAAGGAATGACAAGTGTCATCACGGTGAAGACAAATGGGTCTATTAGCGAGGAAATGGTGACGATAATCGGGTTGGTCGCAGGCTGGCCAAGTTTATGGCTATCTGGTTGCAACATCAGCTTGCTCAAAGATTTTATATTATTGTCCATGGGCATCAACCATCCACTGCCGGCGACATGCCAGACTTCACCCTACCCGTTGTAGGAAACGGATCAAACCATGTCAATTTGGATAAATAAAATCACAAAAAAATATCAGACAGATACTTCTAGCAAGTCTGGATACACGAGATGGTGAGTGCGCGATCAGGTCAAGGACGGGGGGCGACAACAAGCAAGAAAATGCACAAAGAGGTTGCCCGCAACATGCAGTCGGACAGGCGCGCATGGCCCAAAGGCAGGAACTAAAACAGGTCATGACCTGTGTAGCTAAAAAAGAAAACCGGCCAGCAATATCAGGCTTGCTGGCCGGTTGAGCAGGGATGCTGATGCTGGGGCGAGTTCTTACCAGCAGCGCTTGATCAGCGCCGCCAGCTGAATCAGCCGGCCATGAAAAAAGTGGCCGGCACCGGGCAATACCACGACCGGCAAAGCTTGCGGGCGCGCCCAGTTAAAAACATCGGAGAGCGGAATCACTTCATCTTCTTCCCCGTGTATGACCAGCGTATCCGCCGGCACGACCGGCGTTTCAATCGGATATTTACCCACCGCAACGCCCATCAGCAGCAGCTTGTCGGCCTCTATACGCGCCCGCGTTCTGGCCGCGACAAAACCGCCAAAAGAAAAACCGGCCAGCACCAGGGGAACATCCCCATGCTCGGCGCGAGCATACCCTGCCACGGCGATGACATCGTCGACCTCGCCCACACCATAATCATGCTGACCGGCACTGTCGCCCACACCCCGCAAATTGGGCAAATAGCAGGCGTAACCCATCTGGGACAGGGCGCGTGCCGCGGTTTGTACCACCTTATTGCTATGTGTGCCGCCTTGCAGCGGATTAGGATGGCAGATAACGGCCACGCCCTGCACCGCCCCTACGGCAGGCACATACAGCGTGTCCAAAGCACCGACCGGGCCGGCTACCACCAATTTATTCAACGCCTTGAGCATCAGATCTTCAGCCTTTGCACTACACGGCCGGCCACCATATGCTCGGTCACGATCTCGTCGATGTCTTGCTGATCGATAAAGGTGTACCAGGTTTCCTCGGGGTAGACCACCATCACCGGGCCGGCATCACAACGGCCGAGGCAGCCTGCCTTGTTGACGCGGATCTGCCCTTCGCCTGCCAGACCCAGCGTCTTGACCTTGTCCTTCATATAGCCAAGCAGCTCGCTGGCGCCATGATTGTTGCAGCAATCGTCGCCGGCGGCACGCTGGTTGCAACAGATGAACACATGCTTGTCGTAAAAACTCATACGGCTTTCTCTCTGGTTTAACCGTCGCTGTCGGCCCAGCCACTGGCACCGTGCAGGGCGGCATTCTCGAACTTGGCGTAATGACCGACAAAGGCCAGCCGCACCGTGCCGGTCGGGCCGTTACGGTGTTTGGCGATAATGGCTTCGGCCAGACCCTTGTCCGGCGAATCCGGGTTGTAGTATTCGTCACGGTACATAAACAGGATGATATCGGCGTCCTGCTCGATGGCGCCGGATTCGCGCAGGTCGGACATCATCGGGCGCTTGTTCGGGCGCTGCTCGACTGCACGCGACAACTGCGACAGCGCGATAATCGGCACCTCCAGCTCCCGCGCCAGCCCCTTGATGCCGCGCGAGATCTCGCCCAGTTCGGCGGTCCGGTTGTCGCCACGCCCCGAGCCCGACATCAGCTGCAAATAGTCGATCACGATCAGGCCCAGCTTGCCGCCGTGCTGACGCGCCAGGCGACGCGCGCGCGCGCGCACTTCCAGCGCAGTCAAGGCTGGCGTCTCATCGATATACATCGGCGCATCCGACAGCTTGCCGATGGCGAATGTCAGCTTGCTCCAGTCTTCGTCCTGCAACTTGCCGGTTCGCAGCACATGCTGATCCAGCCGCCCGACCGAGCCCAGCATACGCATCACCAGCTGGGTGCCGCCCATTTCCATGGAGAACACGGCCACCGGCAGATGGTGCTCGACCGCTACATGCTCGGCAATATTCATCGAAAACGCCGTCTTACCCATGGACGGACGACCCGCCACAATCACCAGATCCCCCGGCTGCAAGCCGGATGTTTTGGCATCCAGATCAGTAAAGCCGGTCGGCACGCCGGTGACCTCATCCGGATTATCGCGGCTGTACAGCATATCGATGCGTTCGACCACTTCTTTCAGCAGGCCGGGCATTTCCAGAAAGCCCTTTTTGCCCTTGGCCGTCGACTCGGCAATCTTGAAGACTTTGCCTTCAGCTTCGTCCAGCAGTTGCGAAGCGTCCCGCCCCTGCGGGCTGTATGCCGACTCGGTGATTTCGGCCCCGATAATGGCCAGCTGGCGCATCACCGAGCGCTCGCGCACGATTTCGGCATAGCGGCGGATATTGGCGGCCGACGGCGTGTTCTGCGCCAATTGCGCCAGATAAGCCAGGCCGCCTACATTGCCAAGCTCGGCATTCTTGTCCAGGCTCTCGGAGACGGTCACCACGTCGGCCGGGCGTGCCACTTCGACCAGACGCAGAATATGTTTGAAGATGATCTTGTGGTCGTGACGATAGAAGTCCGACTCGCTGACAACATCGGCGATCTTGTCGAACGCACTGTTATCCAGCAACAGGCCGCCCAGCACCGACTGCTCGGCCTCGACGGATTGCGGCGGCGTGCGTACGGCCGCAGCCTCGCTGTCAAAATTCTCGGTGGATTCGGTCATGTGGACACTTGAAGTGTGCAGCCGGCTGCAGCCGGCCGCGAAATAACAAAGCGGGATTCTAGCAGTTTTTGCCGGCAACAAAGCCAGACGACCAGGCCCACTGGAAATTATACCCACCCAGATGGCCGGTCACATCGACCACCTCGCCGATGAAATAGAGGCCGGGCACAGCATTGGCCTGCATGGTCTTGGACGACAAGGCACGGGTCGACACCCCGCCCAGCGTCACCTCGGCTTTTTTATAGCCTTGCGTGCCGTTAGGCTTGAGCCGCCAGTGATGTATCGCTTCGGCCAGTTGCTTGCGCGTCTTGGGGGAGAGTTCACGCAGACGCACATCCATGCCCTGTGCCAACAGCCAGGCATCGGCAAAGCGTCGCGGCCAGCCCCACTCTACCAGCGCATTGGCCACGCGCTGCTCGCTGTTGGCGCGCGCAAGCAACAAGTCCTCGGCATCCTGCCCCGGCAGCAAATCGATGCTGATTTCCATGCCCGGTGCCCAATAGGACGACACCTGCAAAATGGCAGGTCCGGATACACCCTTATGGGTAAACAGCACATTCTCGCGAAAACACCCCTTGCCTGCCTTGACCTCCACCTCCAGCGACACGCCGGCCAGTTCGGCAAAGCGGGCGGCATCATCTACATGGAAGGTCAGCGGCACCAGCGCCGGCGCCAAGGGGGTCAGCGCCACACCGAACTGCTCGGCCAGACGGTAACCGAAAGGACTGGCACCGATTTGCGGAATCGACAGGCCACCGGTGGCCACCACCAGTGACTCACAAGCAAATACGCCGTCAGCCGTTTGCAGGGTAAACCCCCCGGCCGGATCGCGCGCCACCTCGCCAATAGTCACGCCCATGCGCCGCTCTACACCGCCCAGGCCGCATTCGGCATCCAGCATGGCAATAATCTGTTCGCTGGACTCATCACAAAACAGTTGGCCCAGCTTTTTCTCGTGCCAGGCGATGTTGTAGCGCGCCAGCAGATCGATAAAATCCTGCGCCGTATATTGCGCCAGCGCCGAGCGGCAAAAATTCGGGTTCTCCGACAGATAGCAGTCATAACGCACACCGCTATTGGTGAAATTGCAACGCCCGCCGCCCGAGATGCGGATTTTCTCCGCCAGTTTTTGCGCATGATCCAGCAATAAAACACGGCGGCCACGCTGTCCGGCCGTTGCCGCACACATCAGCCCAGCGGCACCGGCACCAATCACGATTACATCAAAATGCGTCATGCAAGCCTTTACTTTACTTATCTGGTCAACTATTGGCGGGACACGCCCAAATCCAGTAAACTGCCAATGTATGATTAGGTGATGTTACTGTCTAAATAGCAACAAGGAGAGCATAAATGGAACACAAACTGCCCGAACTGCCGTACGCCCTGGACGCCCTGGCTCCGACCATTTCCAAGGAAACGCTGGAGTACCACTACGGCAAGCATCACCAGACCTATATCACCAACCTGAATAACCTGATCAAGGGCGGCGAATTCGAAGACGCAAGCCTGGAAGAAATCGTCAAGAAATCCAGCGGCGGCATCTTCAATAACGCAGCCCAGGTTTGGAACCACACTTTCTACTGGTTCGGCCTGACCCCGAACGGCAAGGGCGCACCGGAAGGCGCACTGGCTGATGCCATCAATGCCAAGTGGGGCTCGTTCGACGAATTCAAGAAGGCTTTCAATGCCGTCGCTGCCGGCACCTTCGGCTCCGGCTGGGCTTGGCTTGTCAAGAATCCGGATGGCTCGCTCGAACTGGTCTCCACCAGCAATGCCGCCACCCCGCTGACGACCGACAAGAAGGCGCTGCTGACTTGCGACGTTTGGGAGCACGCCTACTACATCGACTACCGCAACAGCCGCCCGAACTATCTGGAAGGCTTCTGGAAGCTGGTGGACTGGGACTACGTAGCCAAGAACTTCGCCTGATTCAGGCCTCTGGTCAACAAAGGACTCTGCGGAGTCCTTTTTTCATGCCTGCCCTCTCTCCACCCGGCATTAAATGCCCAGATAAGGCAGCAAAGCCCGCCACGCGGCCAGCTTATCGGCAAACGGCACGGTATAAGCCGGGCTGGTAGATGGCAAGGCCAAAGCCGGCACATGCACCCCCGGCTCGCGCAGCGCGGTTTTGTACGCCAGCGCACCATTAAATGCCAGCACTTCCAGCGCAGGCAGCGAGGCAAGCAAACTTGCCAGGTCGTTGCGCTGCACATCCCGCACCGCCGCATCCAGACTGCCGCGCCGCTGCGCCTTGCCCACTACATCCCACAAACCGATACCGCAGGCCAGCAAACCCTGCAGGCGTTCGCCATAAGGCAAGGTATCCAGCGGCTTGCCGGTCAGCGCGGCGACTATCGGCCAGAAGGCATTGCGCGGGTGGGCATAATACTGGCTAACCGCCAGCGAAGCATCCCCCGGTAAAGAGCCCAGCACCAAAATACGGGTCTGGGCATTCACAACAGGGGCAAAGCAATGCTTGAATTCGCTCATAAAAGATCGTGCAAACAGGGTGCGAACAAATACACACAAAACAAACAGGCCATGAGCGCAAGGGGCCGAAAAAAACCGCACGCATAAGCACTGCGTGCGGTGATCGGCTTCAGGCATGCTGGCTACAGCTCAGGATGACTGCGCCGAGGCATCCGTCTGCGACAGGCTACTACGCACCGCGTGGATCAGCTTACGGTAAATGCCGCCACGACCCAGCATATGGGCGATACCGGACTTGACCAGCGCATGGCGCACATCCGGACAGGCATCACACAACATGATCCGTATCCCGCGCGAGTGCAGACTCCGGCAAACCTCTTCCAGCGAGCGCAAGCCGGTACCGTCAATAAAAGGCACACGCTTCAGGCGCAGGATCAGCACGCGCGGCTCGGTGTGGGTAACGCCCAGCACACGGGCAAAATTCTCCACTGCACCATAGAAAAACGGCCCTTCCACTTCGTACACCAGCACATCATCCGGCAAGCGCTCAATGCCGTGATGCTTGAGCTCCATCGTCAGATCCTCGCCCTTGACTTCATGCACATCGACCGAGGCGGCCATACGGCGCAAAAAGTGCAGGGTTGCCAGAATCACCCCGATATTCACCGCCACCACCAGATCGGTAAACACGGTCAACACGAAGGTAATCAGCAAGATGGCCACATCGGCACGCGGCGCATGGCGCAGCATATGTTTGAAGTGGCGGATTTCGCTCATATTGTAAGCGACGACAAACAGAATGGCCGCCAATGCCGCCAGCGGAATATTGGCGGCGGCCGGCGCCAGAAACAGCACAATCAATAGCAATAACAGACAGTGCACCACACCGGCCAGCGGGCTGCTGCCGCCATTGCGGATATTGGTCGCCGTACGCGCGATGGCGCCGGTCGCGGCAAAACCGCCGAATAGCGGCGTCACGATATTGGCCAGTCCCTGCCCCACCAGCTCCTGATTGGAGTTGTGTTTGGTACCGGTCATGCCGTCCGCTACCACTGCCGACAGCAAGGATTCGATCGCGCCCAGCATGGCGATGGTGAATGCAGGCCCCACCAGTTCAACCAGCAAAGCTGGCGTCACCGAAGGGATGGAAAAGCCGGGCAAGCCCTGCGGAATGCCGCCAAAGGCACTGCCTATGGTGGCAACTCCGTCAAAATGAAAGACAGACTGGATCAGCGTCGCCACCACCATCGCAACCAGTGGCCCGGGCAGACGCTTGAGATAAGGCAGCTTGGGGGTGAAGATCACCAGGCACAAAGCCAGCAGCGCCAACGCGGTGGTGGCCGGATGCAGTTCGGGCAAGGCCTGGATCAGATGCCAGGTCTTTTCGTGGAAGTGCTCGCCCGCCACCTTGGGCAAACCGAAAAAGTCGCGCCACTGCCCGACCCAGATGATCACGCCAATACCGGCAGTGAACCCCACAATCACCGGCGCCGGTATGAACTTGATCACCGCGCCCATGCGCGCCAGCCCCATGCACAGCAGCATCACCCCGGCCATCATGGTCGCGATCTGCAGGCCGACAATGCCGTACTTGGCGGTAATCGCCGCCAGAATCACGATAAAGGCGCCGGTCGGACCGGAAATCTGTACCCGACTGCCGCCGAACACGGAAATCAGCGCACCCGCCACAATAGAGGTGTACAGACCCTGCTCGGGCTTGGCACCGGAGGCAATGGCGAAAGCCATGCCCAGCGGTAAAGCGACAACGCCGACGATAACGCCGGCGATAATATTGTTGATCCACTGTGCACGGGTTTTAAACAAGCCGGCACGGTGGGCTTCCATCAGGGCGATCATGGCACACATTCAATATGAGAAAAATATAATGATAGTATAAGCATTTCGCCCAAACCTATGTGGGTAATCTCCGGGCTGTTTTTGCCATGCTTTTTTCACACATCAAACGCTACGCGAGCCCGATCACACCATGCCCCTTCCTCCGATAGGCAGCTGGCTTTGCTGGCTGGCCATGCTAGCGCTGGTTACAACACTGGGCCTTGCCAGTCGCGGCGCCTATAGCGACACGGCCATACTGGCGCTTCTGGCCCAGCAGCGCTCCCCGGCGCTCGACCTGTTCTGGCGCGTCATCACCCATCTGGGTTCGCTCTGGCTGCTCTTGCCGGCCAGCGGCCTGTTGCTGGCATTGCCGGCTACGCGTACCACCGGCACCCTGACGCTGGCCTCTCTCGTCGGTGCCAGCCTATGGTGCAATGCGCTGAAATGGCTATTTGACCGGCCACGGCCACCGTTTGCCATCGTCGAATCAATGCCGGTCGGCGCGTCTTTCCCCAGCGCACACAGCGCCCAGATTTTTGCTTTCGTACTTGCCCTGCTATGGAGTACGCGCCATCATCCGGCCTCTCCGCTTCTGGCCATCGCATTGCTAGCGATGGCCAGTCTGGTTGCCGTTTCCCGCCTTTACCTGCAAGTACACTACCCCAGCGATGTGCTGGCAGGGTCTTTACTGGCCTTGCTCTGGTGCGCCGGGCTTATTCACTGGATAGGAAAAACAATATGAGAAACAAATTCCTCGGCACCGGCACACCCGGCTACAGCCCGCTACGCAAGATACGCACCGTGCTGGAGGGTCTGAGCTATGCCGTACGCTACGACTTCAGCGTGGCCTACAAGCTCGTGCTGTCCGCCATCGTCCTACTGCTGTCCATTGTTTTGCGTGACTGGATGGACAGCGTATTCGTCATTGCCGCCACCGCTTTTGTCTTGACGGCCGAGCTGCTCAATAGCGCCATCGAGGCACTGTGCGACTTTATCGAAACTGAACATAACGAAAAGATCAAAGCCATCAAAGATATTGCCGCCGCTGCGGTTGGTGTAGCCATCTTTACCTGGTTTATCGTGCTGGGAGTCGAATGCTGGGAGATGTGGCGCGCCTGGTATTAGACAAAAAAAACGGGGTACCTCCTGCAGGAGGCACCCCGACAAAAGCGCCGTTACCAGCGCTGGAGGGAATTAAACGTTTTGCGGATCGTTGCGTGTTTTCCACAAGGAGAACACGACACCGCCAGTCAGAAGTGCCAGCGTCACACCCAGCGACAGCGGGGTCGGAATCTTCATCGCGATCAGGCCGATCTGGTTGAAATACACCAGCGCAACCTTCACACCGATAAACACCAGCACCAGCGACAACGCGTATTTCAGATAATGGAAGCGGTGCACCATCGCCGACAGGGCGAAATACAGCGCACGCAGACCCAGAATCGCGAAAATATTCGAGGTGTAGACAATGAACGGGTCTTGCGTAATCGCGAAGATGGCCGGGATGCTGTCTACCGCAAACACCAGGTCTGCACTTTCCACCAGAATCAGGGTCAGAAACAGCGGCGTCGCCCACCAGCCCTTGCTCATCCCATGCTCTTCACCACGCACCCAGAACTTCTCGCCGTGCAGGGTCGGGGTAAAGCGCATATGGCGGCGCAACCACTGGTACAGCTTGTTGTCGTCAATATGCGGGTGCGCATCATCGGATACCAGCATCTTGATGCCGGTAAAGATCAGGAAGACGCCAAACACCACCAGTACCCACTGATACTGCGCCACCAGCACGGCACCCAGACCAATCATGATCGCGCGCAGGATCAGAACCCCCAGAATCCCCCAGAACAGCACGCGGTGCTGATAGATGCGCGGCACGGCCAAACTGGTAAAGATCAGCGAGATCACGAACACGTTGTCCATGGACAGCGATTTTTCCACCAGATAGCCGGTGATATACGCCATACCGGCATCGCTACCCTTGTACCACCAGATCCAGGCACCGAAGGCCAGCCCCATGGCGATGTAGAACGCCGACAGCTTCAGGCTTTCGGCCACGCCGATTTCCTGCTGGTCCTTGTGCAGGACACCAAGGTCAAACGCCAGCAGCGCCGCAACCACGCCCATAAACATCAACCACACCCAGATGGGGTAGCCTACAAACAACATCGAAAACCATTCCACAGCAAGCATCCTTATTGGTGATTGTTATTGCTTAGCGTGCACCCAGTGCAGCCAGTCGCGCTTCAATACTAGGGTGGGAAGCAAACATCGCCATCAGGCCACCACCACCGCCGGCGATGCCGGAAGCCGCCATATTCTGCGGCAAGGCACCGGCCTCCACTCCGCCCAGACGGCGCAGCGCAGCCGCCATCGGAGCCGGACTGCCCATCAGGCGGGCGGCGCCGGCATCGGCGCGGAATTCGCGCTGGCGCGAGAACCAGGCCACAATCACCGAGGCCAGAATGCCGAACACGATCTCGCACACGATAACGGTGACGAAGTAGCCAATGCCGGTACCGGACGACTCTTCATCGTTCTTGCGCAGAAAACTATCGACCAGATAGCCGACGACGCGGGCAAGGAAGAACACGAAAGTGTTGACCACGCCCTGGATCAGCGTCAGCGTCACCATGTCGCCATTGGCAATGTGGGCGACCTCGTGCGCCAGCACCGCCTCGACTTCCTCGTGCGTCATGCTGGACAACAGGCCGGTGGACACCGCCACCAGCGAACTGTTTTTGGTCGCGCCGGTGGCGAAGGCATTCGGTGCGCCTTCGTAAATGGCTACTTCCGGCATGGCAATGCCGGCGCGGTCGGCCAGCGATGCTATCTTGCCCACCAGCCAGCGCTCGGTTTCATTGGCCGGCTGGGTAATCACCTGAGCACGGGTCGACCATTTGGCGATGGTCTTGGACATGGCCAGCGAGATAAAGGCACCACCAAAACCCATCAGCGCGGAAAAGCCGAGCAAGGTGGTCAGGTTCAGGCCGTTGCCGGTCATAAAGCGGTTCAGTCCCAGCAGCTGTGCCGCGACACTCAACACCAGCATCACGGCAATGTTGGTGGCGATCAGCAAGAACACGCGTTTCATGTTTTTTCCCTCTTGTTTTTTTGTCAGAACAGCGACTGGCCCAAAGCGACAGCACACTCACTGTCGTCATAGTAGCGCATTCTATTTAATGATAAAATCGGACAATTACTGATTGATCATCCTGTTTTTTCGAAGCATATGCGAGCAGAACTGAACTACAAGCATCTGCGCTACTTCTGGGCAGTGGCGCGTGAAGGCAGCGTCACCCGCGCCGCCGAACGCCTGGGCATGAGCGTACAAACGGTCAGCGGCCAGATCTCGCGCCTGGAACAGGCCTTTGGTCAGGCGCTATTCAACCAGCAGGGGCGCAATCTGGTGCTAACCGAAGCCGGCCGTGCTGCGCTGTCCTACGCCGAACGTATTTTCCTGCTCGGCGAAGAGCTCAGCGACATCTTGCGTGACGATGCGCTGGACAAGACCATACGCCTGACCGCCGGCATCTCCGATGTGGTACCCAAGACCGTCAGCTATCATCTGCTGGAGCCGGCGCTGCATATGGAGGAGCGGGTACGTCTGGTATGCCGTGAAGCGGGCTTTGACGAACTATTGACCGAACTGACCCTGCACCGGCTCGATGTGGTGCTGGCCGACCGGCCGGCCATGAGCACCCAGTCGCAATTCGAGTCTCATCTGCTGTCGCGCTGCCCGGTCAATATCTACGGCACATACGATTTATGCGGGCAATACCGCGAAGGCTTTCCGCACAGCCTGGCCGGCGCCCCCCTGCTCTTGCCAACGCGCGACAATATCCTGCGCGGGCAAGTGGAAAACTGGCTGGAAACGCTGAATATCCGCGTGCGGGTGGTGGGCGAGTTTGAAGACGGCGCCCTGCTCAAGACCTTTGGCGGCCAGGGTTTCGGCCTGTTTCCGGCGCCCTCTTTTGCCAGCGCCGACATCACTGGCCACTTCGCTGTCGACATTGTCGGAGCCGTCGATGGTGTATTCGAACACTACTGGGCTATCGCCAACCGTAAAAAACTGCAACACCGGGCGGTCGAGGCCATTTGCAGCGCCGCCCGCCACGTATCGTGAAAGAAAACCAGTGCTGAATATTCTCCATAGAGACGAGCGCATGATCGTTATCGACAAGCCCTCAGGCCTGATTGTGCACCGCTCGGTGCTCGACTGGCACGAAACGCGCTTTGCCCTGCAACTCTTGCGCGACCAGATCGGCCAGCATGTCTATGCCGTACACCGGCTGGACAAGGGCACCTCCGGCGTACTGGTGTTTGCGCTGGACAAGGACGCCGCACGCAGCCTGTCGCAAGCCTTCGAAGCGCAAAACATGGACAAGCGCTATCTGGCCGTCGTGCGCGGCTGGCCGGCCGAATCCGGCCGCATCGACCATGCGCTGTCGCGCCGTTACGACGATGCGGAAAAACGCCATGATCTGGCGCGCGGTGAAGCGCAGGCGGCGGTAACCGATTTTCAGCGTCTGGCAAGCATAGAGTTACCGGTTATGGTCGAGCGTTATCCGGTGAGCCGCTATGCGCTGATGCAGCTCACGCCGCACAGCGGGCGCCGCCACCAGTTGCGCCGCCATATGAAGCATATCGCCCACCCCATCATCGGCGACTCGACCTTCGGCAAGGGGGTACACAACCGCTACTTTGCCGAACACCTGGGCGCTGCACGCATGCTGCTGCATTGCAGTACGCTGACCCTGCCCCACCCCGACGATGGCCATCTGCTGCAATTGCACGCCCCGCTTAGCGGCGAATTTGCCCACATCGTCAAGCGCATGGACTGGCAAGACAGTCTGGACGCAGGCAGCATCCAGCCTGCTGCGCTACAATCCGAACCCTGAAAATACAAGACATCCGCCATGCTCAGTTACCGCCACGGCTTTCACGCCGGCAACCACGCCGATGTGCTCAAGCATCTGATAGAAGTTGCCCTGATAGATTACCTGGGGCAAAAAGGCACGCCCTTCTGGTATATCGACACCCATGCCGGTGCCGGCGTCTACTCGCTGACCGAAGGCTTTGCCGCCAAGAATGCCGAATACCAGAGCGGCATCGCCCGCCTGTGGGAACGCACCGATCTGCCCGAGGCGCTGGCACGCTATGTCGACCTAGTGCGCGTGCTTAACCCCGACGGCAAGCTTGCGCTCTATCCCGGCTCGCCGTGGTTTGCCGCCGAAGCCATGAGCCGCAGCGACAAACTGCGCCTGTTCGAACTGCATCCAACTGATGCGCCGATACTGGCGGAAAACTTTGCCGAGCAGGGGCGCCGCGTGCATGTAAAGCAAGGCGACGGTTTTGAAGGCATCAAGGCCATCCTGCCGCCGCCACCACGCCGTGCGCTGATGCTGATCGATCCACCTTATGAAGACAAGCGCGACTACCAGCATGTGGTGGGTGCCCTCAAGGAAGCCCTGAAGCGCTTTTCGACCGGGGTCTACGCGGTGTGGTATCCCTGTTTGTCGCGGCGCGAAATCGGCGACATGCTGGAGGCGATGAAAAAACTGCCGGCCAAGAACTGGCTGCATGTGCGTCTGGACGTACAAAAGCCGTCCAGCGACGGCTTCGGCATGCACGGCAGCGGCATGTTCATCCTCAATGCCCCATGGACACTACCGGCTATGCTCAAAGACGTCATGCCCTATCTGGTGGCGAACCTGGGGCAAGACGCAGGCGCCCGCTTCACACTGGAACAAGGCGGCGACTTATAAGGCCATGCCCCGGTTAGATGCTGGCAACAGCCCGACCCGGGGTTCATGTGATGGCCAGCCAGAATTCAACAGCCCAGCAGGCTACGCTTGCTGGGCTGTTTTCTATACGAACGGGCAAAGAGTCAGTGGGGATAAGCCCCTTGCAAATCCAAGCCCCTCCGAAGTCCCGCGAAACCTGATGTGGAGTGACGGCTGGGGTATGTGCTACTTGCAGCACCAAGCATAAGTAGCAACACACCATTGGGACATAACCTTTTTATTGCAGTGGCGGAAATGCCGCACCCTTGCGCCAGTCATCGTCGAAATATGCGCAAAAATTCTTACAGGTTAAATAATGTAACCACCGTGTGGCAAACAACTAACCAGATGGCTCGAATCGCTTGCTCTTAAAGTGGGCAGGCTGCAGCGTCATTCAGTTCTACGCTGAGGACGCGCCGGTGCCGGCTTGGATGACGCAGTAAAATTAGTGCTCGATCAAGGAGTCAAGAGTCATGGCAAACGATGAACAACCTGTCCAGGACGAAGCGCGTCGGGACCTCCTGAAGACCGCGGGTGCAGGCGCACTGGCGACGGCTTTGGGCGGCAATTTGCTTGGAAACCCTGCGCTCGCAGCGACGCCTGCAGCCGGCCCCAAACAGCGCAAGGCGACGGGCGGGCCCTACAACATCGTATTCATCCTGACCGACCAAGAGCGCTATTTCCGCCCGGATGAATTCCCCCGCGGCTACCGTCTGCCGGCCCACGAGCGGCTGTCAAAGCAGGGCATCGTGTTCGAGAACCACCGCATCAACTCCTGCGTGTGCACGTCCTCGCGCTCGGTGATCTATACCGGCCGCCACATCCAGCAGACCAGGATGTTCGACAACACGAACTTCCCCTGGATCGACAGCATGTCGACCGAGATTGACACGCTCGGGGATCTCCTGCGTAAGGCCGGCTACTACACCGCCTACAAGGGCAAGTGGCACCTCACCCGGGAGTTCGAGACCGCCAACAAGCTCGAGGCACCCGAGAAAATCTTTACCAAGGAGATGGAGGCCTACGGTTTTTCCGACTACCTAGGCGTCGGCGACATCATCGCGCACACTCAGGGCGGCTACCTGCACGACGGCATGATCGCTGCCGCCGCGGCGAGCTGGCTGCGCGGCAAGGCGGCCGATCTCGCGAAGGAGAACAAACCGTGGTTTCTCGCCGTGAACCTGATCAACCCGCACGACGTGATGTTCTACAACACCGACCAACCGGGCGAGTCCTTCCAGGACAAGAACAATCTCTCCCACATCGCGGGCGATCCGGCACATGAGATGTACGCGAAGCAGTGGGACGTCAAACTGCCGGTCAGTTTTTCGCAGTCGGTCGACGCGCCCGGACGCCCCGCCGCACACACCGACCACACCCTTGGAAACGACGCGATGACCGGACCGATCCCGGTGAACGAGACATGGCGCTGGCGCAAGCGGCAGAACTTCTATCTCAACGCGCTGCGCGATATGGACCGCCACATCATGACGGTGCTCGACGAGCTCGAGGATCGCGGCCTCGCCGCCAACACCATCGTCATCCTGACCTCGGACCACGGCGAACTCGGCGGCGCGCACCAGATGACTGGCAAGGGTGCCACGACCTACCGAGAGCAAAACAACGTGCCACTAATCGTGGCCCACCCGGCCTTTGCCGGCGGCAAACGCTGCAAGGCCGTGACGACGCATCTGGACCTCGCGCCGACCCTGGTCGCGCTCACCAACGCGAGCCCCGAGCAGAAGGCGGCAATCACCAAGGATCTTCCGGGCAAGGACTTCTCCCCGGTGCTCGCCGCCCCTGAGCAAGCCGGCCATGACGCAGTGCGCGACGGCCAACTGTACTGCTTCAACATGTTCGCCTCGCTGGACGGCAATTTCCTGCTGAAGGCGCGCGACTTGTTGAAGGCGGGCGGGCCGGCGAAACTCAAGGAAGCCGGCCTGCGCCCGGACATGATGAAGCGCGGCGCCATCCGCGGCGTGTTCGACGGCCGCTACCAGTTCACGCGCTATTTTTCCCCCAAGCAGCACAACCGCCCCACTTCGATCGAGGCGCTTTTCAAACTGAACGATGTCGAACTGTTCGACCTGCAGAACGACCCGCACGAACTCGTCAACCTCGCGCAGGACCCGAAGAAGAACGCCAATCTCCTCATGACCATGAATGCCAAGCTGAACAAGCTAATCGACGCGGAAGTCGGCGAGGACATCGGACAGATGCTGCCAGGCAGCGTGGATGGCGGCTGGGTGGCGACACCTGCCGTGAACGACCTGTGATTTTGGGAATGGAGTATCCAGCGCGCTTCCCCAATTTGAAGCGGCTTTAGGCTTTGTTAATGGAATGGACGCTCCCTTCCTGAACCGGCATCCAAGCGGTGGAACCGGCGCTGACCCCGACCCACTTTATTCCGGTCAAGGCCATCTTCAATGCCGGACGCGCCGCCGCCGGCTTGTCGTCGCACGTGATGGAAATCACCGGCGAGATGGAAATCCTCGCCCCGAACAACCGCCAGATTGCTGCGAGCTTGGCGTCCCGCAAAGCGGATGAAAGCCTGCCCCAAGGCAAGAACATCACTTGGGACGATATGGATAAATTGATCAATAACTGGGCCAAGCGCTTTCACAATGCCCTGCTGGATGGCAAGCGCGGCAGCTAAGCTAACGGCTAGGCGTTGACTTGTCAGGATGGCAGAGCCGGGTGTGGCCAGTCAGGCACCGGCGCCTGAGTACAGGGTGCCTTGACCAGCGCGCCCTGCAAGGCCGCGATTGCACGCGGCATCGCCTCGGAGCTTTCGCCCAGTCCACGCACCACGCACACCGCGGCCGGCCCCGCGCTTGCCGCCCAGCGCATATCTTGCGGTGTGAGCAGTCCGCCGATGGCAACGACCGGCGCTGGGGCGTGCGCCACCCACCAGGCCAGATTGTCCAGACCCTGCGCCTGCCACGGCATGGCCTTGGTGGTAGTGGGCTTGACCGGGCCGCAGGCGATATAGCTGGCGCCGCAGCCGGCGGCGCGCGCCAGCTCCCACGGGCAATGGCTGGACAAGCCCAGCAACAGGCTTGCACCTTGTGCGCGCAGCGCGGCAAGCGCGGCCGATGGCAGCGTCGCCAGATCCTCCTGCCCCAGATGCAGTCCTATCCCATGCCCATCCTGCGCGCAGGCGAGCACCGCTCGCCAGTCATCGTTGATCAATAATTGCGCGCCATGGCGCGCCGCCAAAGCCTGCGCCTGCACGGCTTCATCCGGATGCAGCGGGCGCTTGGCGCGCAGTTGCACCAGACGCAAGCCGCAAGACAGTGCCATCGCCAGCCTAGCCAGATCCGGCACGATGCCGTACAGCCCGTCCGGCGCCGCAAACGGCGCAAAGCGCGTGCCTTCACACACCCAGGGCAGCGCCTCTCCCAGCCCCAGCAGCGGCAAGCGCCCGCGCACCGTCAGCGAGGCCAGCACTGCCGCATCGGCCGCGCCATGTCCGGCCTGCTGCGCCAGCTTGAACGCGTCCCGCAGCGCCGCCAGCTGCCCACCCGTACCGCAGGCCAGATAGCCGCTGACCTCGGGCGTCTGCAGCCAGTCCATGCCTTCTGCGGTATCTATCAGCCACAGCGTACCACCCTGGCGCCGGGCCCATGCTGGCAGCGCCTCCCCGGCCGCCTGCTGCCGGGCCTCGTTCATCTCCAGTAGTTGCATGTTTATCCGATCAGAAAGGGCCGGCCGGTGACCGGGGTACTGGCCACCGCCATGGCTTGCGCTGCCATGATGCCGGCGCGGTAGCCGGCGCGCGCACCGGTCACCACCTGGCCAAAGGCCTGCGCCATCAGTACCGGGTCACCGGCATGGGCGACCGCCGAATTGAGTAGTACCGCATCGAATCCCAGCTCCATTGCCGCGGCGGCATGCGAGGGCGCACCAATGCCGGCATCCACAATCAGCACCGCGTCCGGCAGGCGCTCACGCAGGGTGCGCAAGGCCCAGGGGTTGAGCAGGCCCTGCCCCGAACCGATCGGCGCGCCCCATGGCATCAGCACTTCGCAGCCGGCATCCAGCAGGCGCTGACAGGACACCAGATCATCGGTGCAGTAGGGAAACACCTGAAAACCTTCCGCGATCAGGGTGGTCGCCGCTTCCAGCAGCTGCCACGGGTCGGGCTGCAGCGTGTATTCGTCGCCGACCACCTCCAGCTTGATCCAGCGCGTGTCGTAAAGCTCGCGTGCCATGCGCGCAAGCTGGATCGCTTCGCGTGCGCTGCGGCAGCCGGCGGTATTGGGCAGCAGATGCGCGCCCTGCGCGCGCAGCGTCTGCAGCACACCTTGCAAAAAGCCGTTGTCGCCGTCGCCAGCCAGGGTGCGCTTGAGTCCGACCGTTACGACCTGAGTGCCGGAGGCGACAATCGCCGCAGCCAGCACGCTGGGCGAAGGGTAGCCGGCGGTGCCGAGCAAAAGCCGGCTATCAAGGGGCGTGCCGTACAGGTTCAGGGTATCCATTCAGCCTCCGACGATGGGCATAAACAGGGTGATTTCGTCGCCTTCGGCCAGCTGGCAGGCGCGGCGTGCCGAGCGGGCGACAAATTCGCCATTGCGCGCGCAGGCGATGCTGTCGGCGGCGATATCACGGGATTCCAGCAATGCCGCCAGCGAGCTACTGCTGGCGACTTCGAGCGCCTCGCCATTGAGACGCACGGTGATGTGATCGGGTTTCATCATGTCCTTTGTGTTTACAGTCCGGCCGCCGCGATCGCGTCGTCGACCAGAGCCGGCGCCATCAGCCAGCCATGGCGAAACAGGCCGTTTAGCCGGATCAGGCCCGGCTCGATATGGGTCTGCGGCAGGTTGTCGGGCAAGGCCGGGCGCAGATTGGTTTCCAGATGCAGGATGCGCGCCTCGGCCAATGCCGGCATGGCGCTATGCGCGGCGGCCATCAGCTCGACCGCGCTTCTAAGGCTGACTGGCGAGCGGTCGGCGCTTTCGATTTCGCTGGCGCCCACCACGATCACATCGCCCGGGCGCGGCACCATATACACGCGGTGGCGCGGATGCATCAGGCGTAGCGGCCGCTGAAGAGCCACGCCGGGCGCGTGCAGCCACAACACCTCGCCGCGCACGCCGCGTAGCGGCAGCGCGTTCTGCGCCCCCAGACCACGGGCGTCGACCACCCAGTCAAACGCAAGCTTGTCACCATCAGCCAGCGTCAGCCGGCCCGGCGCCAGATGGCTGACCCGCGAGTTCCAGCACCAGGCAGCCTCGCTTGCCGCCACCAGCGCCGGCAGCAGCGCATAGGGAAACACCTGCCCTTCGCCGGCCAGCAGCCAGCCGCGCAGGCCCGGCGCGAGCTCAGGCTCCAACGCGCCAAGATCGGCCGCACTCAGCGCCTGCGGCGTGGCCAGATCCGCGGCCAGCTGCGGAGCAAGCTGGAGCCTGGCCAGCACACGCGCAGCCGACCCCGCATCCGAGGGGTGTGCCAGCAGCAAGGAGCCCGCACAGCGCAGATAGTCGTCCGGCCGCGTTCCCAATTGCGCCGCCAGCGCTGCCGCCACTTGCTGCCACAAAGGCAGCGAGCGCACCCCCAGTTGTGCCACTTCGGCCGGTGCATGTTCCAGCTCGGCCAGCGGGCTAAGCATCCCTGCTGCGGTAAAGCCGGCGGCGCCTTGCCCGTCGCCCGCAGGCTCGAGGCCGCTGGCCGGATCGAATACCGTCACCCTGTGCCCGCGCAAAGCTAACTGGTAGGCCAGCAGCCGGCCGGCAACGCCGGCGCCGGCAATGCCTATGCTTGCCATGGCTCAGGCCTTTTCAATCGGGATGTACAGCTGGCGCCCCGCGTCCTCGTAACGCTGCGACTCGCCTTCCATGCCGCGCGCCAGCGCCTCTTCGTCACTGACGCCCAGCGTGGCGGCGTAGTCGCGTACTTCCTGCGTGATCTTCATCGAGCAGAATTTAGGCCCGCACATGCTGCAAAAGTGCGCGGTCTTGGCGCCTTCGGCCGGCAAGGTGGCGTCGTGGTAGGCGCGCGCGGTATCCGGGTCGAGCGCCAGCGCGAACTGGTCTTCCCAGCGGAACTCGAAGCGGGCGCGGCTCATCGCGTCGTCGTGCGCGCGCGCGCCGGGGTGGCCCTTGGCTACATCGGCCGCGTGCGCGGCGATGCGGTAGGCGATCAGACCCTGCTTCACGTCGTCGCGGTCGGGCAGGCCCAGGTGTTCCTTGGGCGTCACATAACACAGCATGGAAGTGCCCATCCAGCCTATCATCGCCGCGCCTATGCCCGAGGCAATATGGTCGTAGCCGGGCGACACGTCTATGGTCAGCGGCCCCAGCGTATAGAACGGCGCCTCGGCGCAGACTTTAAGCTGCTCGTCCATATTGGCCTGGATCATATGCATGGGCACATGGCCCGGGCCTTCGATCAGGGTCTGCACATCGTGCTTCCACGCCACCTGGGTCAGCTCGCCCAGGGTACGCAGCTCGGCGAACTGCGCTGCGTCATTGGCGTCCGACAGCGAGCCGGGGCGCAGGCCGTCACCGAGCGAGAAGGTCACGTCGTAGGCCTTCATGATGTCGCAGATGTCTTCGAAATGGGTGTAGAGGAAGTTTTCGCGGTGGTGGGAAATGCACCATTTGGCCAGGATGGAGCCGCCGCGCGAAACGATGCCGGTACGGCGGCGCGCGGTCAGCGGCACATAGGCCAGACGCAATCCGGCGTGGATGGTGAAGTAGTCGACGCCCTGCTCGGCCTGTTCGATCAGCGTGTCGCGGAAAATCTCCCAGCTCAGATCCTCGGCGATGCCACCGACCTTCTCCAGCGCCTGATAGATGGGCACGGTGCCGATCGGCACCGGCGAATTGCGCACGATCCAGTCACGCGTGGTGTGGATATGGCGGCCGGTGGACAGATCCATCACCGTGTCCGCGCCCCAGCGGGTGGACCACACCAGCTTTTCCACTTCTTCCTCGATGCCGGAGGTGACCGCCGAATTGCCGATATTGGCGTTGATCTTGACCTTGAAGGCGCGACCGATCGCCATCGGTTCCAGTTCGGGATGGTTGATATTGGCCGGAATCACCGCACGCCCGCGCGCGACCTCGTCGCGTACCATCTCCGGCGTGATCTCGCGCGCCATGGCAAAGCCCAGCGCATTGCCGGCCAGACGCGCCTCGCGCTCGGCATCCCCCAGATATTCGCGCATCCACTCGCGCTTGCCGTTCTCGCGCAGCGCCACGTATTCCATCTCGGGGGTGATGATGCCGCACCGCGCGTAATGCATCTGGGTGACGTTGGCGCCTGCCTTGGCACGGCGCGGGGTGCGCTGCAAGCCGGCGGAAAGTTCGCGCAGGCGCGCCAGCGATGCTTCGTCGCGCGAGCCGTCATCGCGCGCATCGGCGATACGCCCGGCGTAGAAATCGGTGTCGCCGCGCGCGTCCAGCCACGGCGTGCGCATGGCGGCGAGGCCCTGACGTACGTCGATAGTGGCAGCCGGGTCGGTGTAGGGGCCGGAGGTATCGTAAAGGGCGATATTTTCGCCGTTGGAGAGTGCGATTTCGCGCAGCGGCACGCGGATATCGGGCTGGCTGCCGATGGTGTAAACCTTGCTGGATGCAGGAAGCGGCTCGCAGGTAGCGGCGAGCATGGCGGTAAAGCGGTCGGGTGCGTTCATTGAGGCCTCGGCTACGTTGTTGTCAACGCTCCGGAGGCAGGCAAAACAACTGTGCGAAAGAGACGTGCCTTGCAGTCAGGCCGTTACGAATCCGCGCCGGCAGCACGCCTTGAGGGCCGGCCACCAACAGTCATTGCTCTTCTTACGCCGGTATTATCCGGATCAAGTCCATCGGGTTCGGTATTCACCATCTCAGCTGGGCCTTGCGGCCCGGCACCCCGGAGCGATGACGCATTGTGACCGCAGCAAGACATGCCGGTCAAATATTACTTTCAGACCAGCGGCAAGCCCGCCCCCGTCCCTTCCACATACAGCGTACGGCTGGGGAAGGCAAAATCGGCGCCGCAGGCATGCACGATATCGACGATCTTCAGATACACATCCTGCTGCGCGGCCAGCCACGGCTCCCATGACGTGGTGCGGGTAAAGCAATACACCATAAAGCTGATCGACGACTCGCCGAACTGGTTGAAATACACCAGCAAGGTATCGTTCTGGTCGATGGCCGGATGGGCGCGCAGCATGGCGCGCACCTTGTCCACCACCTCGGCCATACGCCCGGCATCCTCGTAACGCAGGCCGATATTGACCAGAATGCGGCGGTTTTTCATCCGCTGCGGATTGACCACTCCGATGCTGGAAAAGATGGAATTGGGGATATACATCGGCCGGTTGTCGAAAGTCAGGATGCGCGTCAGGCGCCAGCCGATATGCTCGACCGTGCCGTCGATATTGCGGTCGGGCGAGCTGACCCAGTCGCCGACCTTGAACGGCTTGTCAATGAAGATCATCAGGCCGCCAAAGAAATTGGCCAGAATATCCTTGGCGGCAAAACCGACCACCAGACCGCCGGCGCCGCCAAAGGCCAGCAAGCCGGACAGGCTCATACCGAAAGACTGGCCAATCAGCAAGGACACCACCACCAGCGTGATCACCTTGAACAACATGGACAAGGCATTGGCCGTCGTCGTGTCGTAGCCGTTTTCCAGATGCAGGCGCTCGGACGCATCAATAAAACGGAACGCCCCCCATACCACGACCAGCGCCACGGCCACCATACGCAGCGGCCCGATCCATGGAGTCAGGGCCGGCCACAACTCGCGTCCCAATGTCTGCAGCAACAGAGAAAAACCGATGATGGCAATGATCGCCATGATGGCGGGCGAACTGGAACGGATAAACGCGTGCAAAAGCGAGCGGCGCAAGCCCATCTCGCGCTCGGATGAATGGCGGGCGAACAGCACCCACGCCAGTTGGGCCAACAGGGTAAACAACAGTACCAGAGAGACCTCGCCCAGCCAGGGGTGGGTCGCGCTGGTGTGCTCGAGTGTCTGGATAAATTCGGGTGTTTTCATGCATCAGCCAAAAGAATGAACCGCCAGTGGCGGCAGATTTCCCCACTATGCCGCATCGGCCGGCTTTTTGCCGCTCAGGACATGCTGCACCCCGCAGCAAAACACGCAATTTTTAAGTGGGCACTATAGCTTTATTGAAAAATTTCATGATTTTTAATGCAGCATCCAAACCACAACCACAAACTACTACATCTAGTGTGTGTATAGACATGAAACGCTGCATCCTTGTATTTAAAGGGATAGCACCGCACAAAATATCCACACCAGCAAAATGGCGTAAATTTTTTATTTTGCCGCAAGCCATATCTGGCGTGGATCACGCCATTCACGCACTTTGTCAAGACTTGCGAAGCCGCATCTTAGCCACTACCATTTGCGCCATAACAGATAAAAAACAGCATATATAGTATTAGTCCGTGCAACACACCCAAGCCGTGCGATGGACAGCCAACTACCGCACACGGCAAGAAAACATCACAAAATTCAAATAAAACAGGATAAAAATCAAAAATGAAGACTTTTGACGGACAAACCGCCGCCGAACTGGGGCGCGCCGCCGCACCGCAGGCTGACTTCAGCCAGTACAAGACCATCCGTCGCGGCGGTGCCGTAGTGGCGTTCGAACCGGTCAAGATCTCCATCGCCGTCACCAAGGCCTTTCTGGCGGTGCTCGGCCAGCAAGGCGCCGCCTCGGCCAGCATCCGCGACAAGGTCGCCGGCCTGACCGAAATGATCGTCGGCGCGCTGATGCGCAGAAAGCCCGAGGGCGGCGCGATCCATATCGAAGACATCCAGGACCAGGTCGAACTGGCGCTGATGCGCTTTGGCGAACACGACGTCGCCCGCGCCTATGTGCTGTACCGCGAAGAACGCGCCAAGGAGCGCGCCGCGCGTGGCGAGGCGCTGCACCAGATCACCATCAATGTGCAAAAGAAAGACGGCCGCAAGCTGCCGCTGAATATCCCGGCACTGCGCGACACCATCCAGGCTGCCGCCACCGGCCTTGCCGGCATCGACGTCGACGCACTCCTGGCCGAGACGCTGAAAAACATCTACGACGGCGTGTCGGAAGAAGAAGTCGGCAAGTCGGCCATTCTGGCCTCGCGCGCCATGATCGAACTGGACCCGGCCTACGACTACGTCACTGCCCGCCTGCTGCTGGACCAGCTGCGCGGCGAAGTGCTGGGCGAAGCGGTGAGTCAGGACGCGATGGCCGACGCCTACCCGCATGCTTTTGCCAGCGCCATCGCCCAGAATATCCGCGCCGAACTGCTGGACGAGCGTCTGGCCGAATTCGACCTGGCGCGCCTGGGCGCTGCGCTCAAGCCCGAGCGCGATCTGAAATTCGGCTATCTGGGCCTGCAGACGCTGGCCGACCGCTACTTCCTGCATATCGACGGCGTGCGCAGCGAACTGCCGCAGGTCTTTTTCATGCGCGTGGCGATGGGGCTGGCGCTGAACGAAGTCGAGCGCGAAGCGCGCGCCATCGAGTTCTACCAGGTGCTGTCCAGCTTCGACTTCATGAGCTCGACGCCAACGCTGTTCAACGCCGGCAGCCGCCGCAGCCAGCTCTCCAGCTGCTACCTGACCACCATCGCCGACGACCTGGACGGCATCTACGAAGGCATCAAGGAAAACGCCCTGCTGTCCAAGTTTGCCGGCGGTCTGGGCAACGACTGGACGCCGGTGCGCGCGCTGGGTAGCCATATCAAGGGCACCAACGGCAAGAGCCAGGGCGTGGTGCCGTTCCTGAAGGTAGTCAACGACACCGCCGTGGCCGTCAACCAGGGCGGCAAGCGCAAGGGCGCGGTGTGCGCCTATCTGGAAACCTGGCACGCCGACATCGAGGAATTCCTCGAGCTGCGCAAGAACACCGGCGACGACCGCCGCCGCACCCACGACATGAACAGCGCCAACTGGATTCCCGACCTGTTCATGAAGCGGGTAATGGAAGGCGGCGAGTGGTGCCTGTTCAGCCCGTCCGAAGTGCCCGACCTGCACGAGTTGACCGGCGCCGCCTTCGAGGCACGCTACACCGCGTACGAAGCACTGGGGCGCGCCGGCAAGCTGCGCGTATTCAAGAGCCTGCCGGCGCTGGTGCTGTGGCGCAAGATGCTGACCATGCTGTTCGAGACCGGCCACCCGTGGATCACTTTCAAGGACCCGTGCAACCTGCGCAGCCCGCAGCAGCATATGGGCGTGGTGCATAGCTCCAACCTGTGCACCGAGATCACGCTCAACACCAACGATGACGAGATCGCGGTGTGCAATCTGGGCTCGGTCAACCTGGCCGCGCACATGAAGGACGGCGCGCTGGACAGCGACAAGCTCAAGGCCACCATCTCGGTCGCCATGCGCATGCTGGACAACGTGATCGACATCAACTTCTACCCGGTGAAGAAGGCACGCAACGCCAACCTCAAGCACCGTCCGGTCGGCCTGGGCATCATGGGCTATCAGGACTGCCTGCTGCAGATGCGCGTGCCGTTCGCCAGCGACACGGCGGTGCGCTTTGCCGACGAATCGATGGAGCTGGTGGCCTACCACGCCTACTGGGCCTCGACCGAGCTTGCCGAAGAGCGCGGCCGCTACGCCAGCTACAAAGGCAGCCTGTGGGACCGCGGCATCCTGCCGCAGGACAGCATCAACCTGCTGGCGGCCGAGCGCGGCGGCTATCTGGAAATGGACCGCTCGGGCCGGCTGGACTGGAACCCGCTGCGCGAACGCATCGCCCGCTACGGCATGCGCAACTCCAACTGCCTGGCGATCGCACCGACGGCGACCATCTCCAACATCATCGGCGTGTCGCCTTGTATCGAGCCGACCTACCAGAACCTGTTCGTCAAATCGAACCTGTCCGGCGAATTCACCGTCACCAACGAATACCTGGTGCGCGACCTGAAAGCCGCCGGGCTGTGGGACGAAGTGATGCTGGCTGACCTCAAATATTTCGACGGCAGCCTGGGGCGCATCGACCGCGTGCCGGACGAGATGAAGGCGATCTACGCCACCGCGTTCGAGATCGACCCGGCGTGGCTGGTGGAAGCAGCCAGCCGCCGCCAGAAGTGGATAGACCAGGCACAGAGCCTGAACATCTATATGGCCGGCGCCTCGGGCAAGAAGCTGGACGAGCTGTACAAGCTGGCATGGGTACGCGGCCTGAAAACCACCTACTACCTGCGCACGCTGGCCGCGACCAGCGCCGAGAAGTCGACCGGCCGGGGTGGCGAACTGAACGCGGTCGCCGCCGCGCCGCAGCCACCAGCCACCGACGCCCAGTTCTGCAGCATCGACAACCCGGACTGCGAGGCTTGCCAGTGAGCGTGGTGCACGCTGCCGTAGGGGCGTAGGGTGGGTTAGCCGCTGATGAAGCGGCGTAACCCACCGCCCTGCCCGCCCACGCTCGCGGCCGGCAGTGCAAAACAGGGACAGCTAAAACAAAGCATGCCGCAAGGCACCATCGATTGCGAAAGAGCACACCATGCGCACCCTGTTGATCTTAAGCACTGCCAGCTTGCTGAGCGCCTGCACCACCATGGCCGACAAACTGCAAGGCAGCCTCACCCCGCCGCCCGGTGACGGCTATGCCATCTTTTCACTGGTCGGCAAATCCAGCGACCCCGACCGCGCGTCGGCCAGCGTGAGCTGGAATAGCCTGGACAGCGCCTTGCAAGGCCGCGTCTACGCGAATATGGGCACCAATACCATCTTTGGTGAAAACGGCAATATGGCCGCCGGCAAACTGGAGCTGCTCACCCTGCCTCCCGGGCGTTACCAGCTCGCCACCGCCTATGGTTACTGGCCCTCCGGCCTTGGCCGTTTTGGCGATAGCGGCATCCAGATCCGCAGCTTCCCGCTGAACCTGCCGTTCAGCGTCGAAGCCGGCAAAGCCGTCTATCTGGGTGAAGTGCTGCTGGAAATGGACTACCTGCCCACGGCCGAAATCCGTGACGCACAACAACGCGACTTTGCCCACATGAAAAACGTGTGGAAGGTCAACAACCTGAACAGCGTCGTACTCGCGCCATTCAAGCCCGAGACGATCAAACCCGATTGAAACGAAAGACACCCATGCTGAGTTTTGAAGACCCGATCGCTCCTGCCGCCTCCGCTACCCCTTCCAAGCGCATCAGCGCCAGCGACAAGCGTGTGATCAACGGCACCACCGACGTCAACCAGCTGGTGCCGTTCGCCCACAAATGGGCATGGGACAAGTATCTCGCGCAGTGCGCCAACCACTGGATGCCGCAGGAAGTGAACATGCAGCGCGACATCGAGCAATGGAAAACCGGCCAGCTGACCGAAGACGAAATGCGTATCGTCAAGCGCAACCTCGGCTTTTTTACCACCGCCGACAGTCTGGCCGCCAACAATATCGTGCTGGGCACCTACCGCCAGATCACCTCGCCCGAATGCCGCCAGTTCCTGCTGCGCCAGGCGTTTGACGAGGCGATCCACACCCATGCCTACCAGTACATCGTCGAGAGCCTGGGCCTGGACGAAGGCGAAGTGTTCGGCGCCTATCAGGAGGTCGCGTCCATCCGTGACAAGGACGAATTCCTGATCCCGTTCATCGACACCCTGTGCGACCCGGCATTCAAGACCGGCACGCTGGAAAACGACCAGCGCCTGCTCAAGAGCCTGATCGTGTTCGCCTGCATCATGGAAGGGCTGTTTTTCTACGTAGGCTTCGTGCAGATCCTGGCGTTGGGGCGCCAGAACAAGATGACCGGCGCCGCCGAGCAGTACCAGTACATCCTGCGCGACGAGTCGATGCACTGCAATTTCGGCATCGACATGATCAACCAGATCAAGCTGGAAAACCCGGCACTGTGGACCGAGCCGTTCAAGGCCGAACTGAACGCGCTGTTCCAGCGCGCGGTGGAACTGGAATACGCCTACGCCGAAGACACCATGCCGCGCGGCGTGCTTGGGCTGAACGCTGCCATGTTCAAGGAATACCTGCGCTTTATCGCCAACCGCCGCATGCAGCAGATCGGGCTGGAGCCGCTATTCCCGGGGGTCACCAACCCGTTCCCGTGGATGAGCGAAATGATAGACCTGAAAAAGGAAAAGAATTTCTTCGAGACGCGGGTGACGGAGTATCAGACGGGTGGCGCGTTGAGTTGGGATTAAGATCCAGATGTCACGCTTGGCCACATAATTAGTGTGCGCTCGGCGAAATACTTTAACAGACATCGTTATGAGAAAGGTGGCATGGCTGAATCCGAAGCTAAAATTTATGGTTTCAGCCAAGGCCACTGCATTTTGATAGGAGCCAAGATATCCAAGCCATCTTGCTTAACTTGGCACCCAAAGGGGCTTAAGCAAAACAGTCGTAGCAACATCTTCTTCATGCTCTTCCCAGTGGAAATTACCGCCAATCTCTATTCCGTTGACGTGCCGAGCTGGAGAGAAGTCATAATATCCATGGGACAAGTGTCTAGCATGGCCACAACGAACCGATCTTACACCCCATTGATCCCAGAAATGATCTGTCCGTACAGCAAAACAAATAGCGCCATTTTGTACACAACTTGGGTAGGCAATTGCTGATAGCTTGGGATTTTTGTCAAAAATGCACTTTGCAACATACGAAGAAATTTCGTAGTTATCCCTTCCGTCTAGCAAACACTCCAACAGAAAAGCATCTGTAATCAAAAGTGACTTCTCATCTTGCGGTTTGCAGGCATTCAAATAATTCGAAACTCCTTGCGCGTGCTCCCCAGCCATAAAACCTCGCCCTGAGCGCTGAATCCTCATGAGTTCACCAATAGGTGCAATCAGGCAGCTTTTCCCGGGTACGATTTCAAAGTCAGCAAGAACAACCTGATCACTTTCGGCACGCACTTCTTTCAAAGCAGTATCCGGACGATCCGCGAGATAGAGTACTGAAAAACCATCAGGGTTGGCTCTTCCTTGAGATGCAGGAACATCTTTTCGCCAAATGATTCCATCCACATTTTGGGGATAAGGCTCGTGGGTCTTTAGCCTTCGAGCACGCCTAAATCGATGCCCTGCCCCCCAGTTCAGACCAAGAGTTGGATGCACCATGACCAAACGCTTTATCAGTGCCTGTTTGTCTTCAAGTGCACTATCCGAAAAATTGGAAATCTCAGCCGTAAGCTCTTCTAAGGGAAGAGGAGGGAAAGCTTCGGTGATCGTTGGCAGCAACGTAGTTCCTTTGGTTCGAAGATTCAAAAAGTAAGTATCCAAACACCGAGTCAATCCGCCCGCGTCTGCGACACCCAGATCAGTTTGTCGGTCTCGAACCCCAGCGCCGCTGCCTGCTGCAGCAATCTCGTTTTCACCTCGGGGGCCAGGGTTTTGTCGCGTGCCAGTATCCATAAATAGCTACGGTTGTTGCCGGCCACCAGCGCCCAGCGGTAATCGGGGTCCAGCGCCAGCACATGGTAGCCGCCGTAGAACGGGCCGAAGAAAGACACCTTGAGCGAGGCCACATCGGGCTGGCCATTGAAGCGGGCGCGCCCTTCGGCCTGCTTCCACCTGGCGCTGGCCGTGTCGTAGCCACGGTTGATCACGCGCACCTCGCCATCCGGCGCTGGAATATAGCGGGCGCTGACATCGCTCAAGCCCCGCTCGAACACATGGTCAAGGCGGGCAATTTCATACCACTTTCCGCTGTAGCGCTGCAGCTCGAAGCCGCTCACCGGCACGATCCCGGCCGGCGGCAAGGTGGAGCAGGCGCTCAGCAACAGGCAAAATAGCAGCAGAAACAGCCGGCGCAAGGTGCAAGGTGTCATCTGTTTCACCCATAAGGAGATGGGCCGGGCCTGCCGGCGGAAAATGGCGTGCCGATATCATACACAATAAGGTCTTGCCGGCAGCGGCGCTGCCCCCTGCCCCGCCAGATTTGCGCCAGCGCAAAAGGGGCTAACCAGGTTAAAGCCGCCTTGATACGCGCAAACGCCCCCGCAGATGCCGGCAAAGGACGCGACCGGCGCGGTGTGGCTGGGGCTACTGAGCGGCACGCTATGGTTTGCACTGTGCCTGTCTTTGCTGATGTGTTTAAGCGCCATCGCGATCCGGTCATCGCATCCATTTACGCCGCTGCTATTCACGATCTGCTGCGCGCAGGCGCACAAACGTTAAAAACGGCTTCGAAATGCGCATGTACCCTCTCTGTACATGCCGCTTTCTCAGCCGTTTTTGTCTTGTCTCACGCGAGATGGCGAACACATTCCAAGCCGGATGTCCGGGGACAGTCGGGCAGCCCGACTGTCCCCGGCAAGGGCGTTTACTGCCCGGACGGCTGCGCAGCGGCAGCCGGAGGAACGCCCACATCCACCCTGACTTTCCTGACCTTGCCGTTGAACACGCCGCGGTTCACGCCATATTCATCGCTCACCGGTGTGCCATTATCCATGCCGACATCGGCAGTCTCTTCGGCCGAAAAAATGCCCGGCTGGGTGCGCGCGATGCGGCCGCTGGCCACCTGCTTGCCATTGACCGCCAACTTGCCTTCGCCGCCCTTGCCCTGCCCGCTGCCATCATAGACAAACTCGAAGCGCACGGTTGAACGGCCCGCCGGCAAGGATTCGCCCGAGACGATGGTCGTTCGCGTCTGACCAAGGAAGTTGTAGGTGTAGGCCGGCTTGCCGTCCTTGACATACAGTGTCCAGCCGCCAAAGCGCCCGCCCTGAGCCAGGATGACTCCGTTGCCCCCGCCTGCCGGCACTTCGACCTCGGCCGTGATGGTCTTGGACTGGTTCTTGATATTGATGAAGGCATTTTCAGACAGATCCTTCATGCCGTCACTCAGCGTCAGCGAAGTGCGTCCGCCCATCAGGTCAGGCCGGCCTGCGCTGGCCGGATTCAGCCGCTCGAACAGGCGGTCATCCAGCGGCAGCACATGGTTGGCGCGTGCATCGACCAGAAAGGCCTGTTGCAGCTCTTTCAGCTTCTGGGGCTGGCTGGCAGCCAGATCATTACTCAGGCTGAAATCATTACGGGTATCGAACAGCTCCCAGCGGTCGTCCTGCAGGGGCACTCTGGGCTTCGCCTCCCATGGCGCGCGGTGTATCGTGCGGGCGAACCAGCCATCCTGGTAGAATGCCCGGTTGCCTAAGATCTCGAAATACTGCGAGGTACGGGCCGGTGCGGCCGGGTCGGTAAAGGAAGCCAGCAGGCTCTTGCCCTGGATAGGCGTCTGTTTCACCCCATCCACCATCTTGGGTTCAGGCAGGCCAGCCGCAGCCAGAATGGTCGGCGCGATATCGATCACATGGGCAAACTGGCTGCGCACCTGCCCGTTCGCCTTCACCTTGGCCGGCCAGTGCACAACCATGCCGTTACGCGTCCCGCCGAAATCTGAAGTGACCTGCTTGGTCCAGGCAAACGGCGTATTCCCGGCGACCGCCCAACCCGCCGCCATATGCGGGTAAGTGCTGGGATCGCCCCAGGTATCGATCTTCTTGAGCATATCCGGCACCTGCTCCTGGACGCCGTTGAAATAGGTCATCTCGTTGAGCATGCCGTTGGCACCGCCTTCGGCACTGGTGCCGTTATCACCGGCGATATAGAACACCAGCGTGTTATCGAGCTCGCCCGATTCAGACAGCGACTGGATCAGCCGGCCAATTTGCTCGTCGGTATGCTCGGCAAACGCGGCATAGACCTCCATCTGACGGGCATACAACTTCTTTTGCTCCGGCGAGAGCGTCGCCCAGTCCTGGATAAAGGGCGGCTTGGGCGCAAGCCGGGTATCCGGCGGTACCACGCCCAGTCGTATCTGGCGCGCCAGCGTCTCTTCGCGCAGCTTGTCCCAGCCCTGATCAAACTTGCCCTTGTATTTGTCTATCCAGGCCTTGGGCACATGATGCGGCGCATGCGTCGCGCCGGGCGCAAAATAGACGAAGAACGGCTTGTCCGGCGTCATGGCCTGCTGGAAATTGACCCACTGGATGGCCTTGTCGGTCATATCGACGGTGAAATGGTAATTGGGATCATTCGGCACTTCGACCGGACTCATCCCGTCATAAACCACCGACGCCCACTGGTTGGTTTCCCCGCCCATAAAGCCGTAGAACTTGTCGAAACCCGAGCGGGTCGGCCAGCGGTCGGTCGGGCCGGAGGGGTTGACCTCCCAGGCCGCCGTTTCATGATTCTTGCCGAAATGGGCGGTGCTGTAGCCGTTGTAGCGCAGCATCGCCGCCAGCGGTGCCACACTCAGTGGCCGCTGGCCGGTGTTGCCCGGAAATCCGGTTGCCGTCTCGGTGATGCTGCCCATATTGCTGACATGATGGTTGCGCCCGGTGAGCAGCGCTGCGCGCGTCGGCGACGACAGCGCAGTGGTATGGAAACGGTTGTAGCGCAAGCCATTTTCGGCCAGCCGGTCCAAGGTGGGCATCGGCACCGGGCCGCCAAAAGTACTGGGAATACCGAAACCCATATCATCGATCAGGATGATCAGCACATTGGGAGCCCCATCGGGCGTCTTGATGCTAAAAGGCGGCGGCATTTTCGCGTCGCGGGCATCCAGCGTGTCATAGGTCGGCGGCACCGGCTCATGGATGGGCAAGACCGTGCGATCCGGCGCAGCCGCGGCTGCCGAGGCAGTAGAGACAGCCAGCGCACCGGCCACGGAAAGTGCCCTGTTACAGATGTTCTTCATACGATACTCCCGAGATGTAACGACAAAGGAATTCATCCGGCAGACGGCACCCGGATCAACAGCGGGCCCTTGATGGCCTCCATGATGCGTGCAGCGGGCTGGCCATGGCTGACCAGTGTTGCCATCGCATGCATATAGCGGTCGATATGGCGGAAATACTGCTTGTAGCCGGCGCACAGATAGTTGAGACCCGCCTCTCCGTCCGGCGCAGTAATAAAACGGTTTTTCGGACATTCGCCATGGCAGGCAAAGCGGTAGTCGCACTGCCGGCAGTACTGTGGCAAGCCGGCAGACTTGGCCTGACCGAAAGCCTGCTGCGCGGGGGAATCGGCCATGGCCGGCAGTTCATCCTCGCAAAGGTTGCCCAGACGGTAATCCGGGTACATGAAGTGGTCGCAGGCATAGACATCGCCATTGTGTTCCAGCATCAAGGCCCGCCCGCAGTTATCGGCAAACAGGCAGACCGTGGCCGGCAGCTGCAGCCAGGCCGCCAGCGCCCACTCGAAATTCATCACATGGACGCTGCCGACATCGTGACGCACCCATTCATCGAAGATGGCGATCAGAAATGCACCATAGGCCTCGGCCCCCACCGTATGCGGGCTGACGGCCACCGCATTCATTGAGATGCTCGCGCGTCCGCAGGCGGGCGGCTCGGCGAAACTCAGGCCGCGCGAACTGTCCCGCTCGGCCGCGACACGCTCCACCACCGGGTTGAACTGGATATGGCGTACCCCGGCCTCCTTCAGGAAGCGGTACACCGGTAACGGTGCACTGGCGACGGCCGGCGTCACCGTCACCAGTATGTTGAACTCGATCCGGTAGCGCTGCAGCAGCCGCAAGCTGGCCATCACCGCATCAAAGGTCGGCGCACCACGCCGGTCAACACGCTGGCTATCGTGGATCTCGCGCGGCCCGTCAAGACTGAGGCCGACCATGAAGCCGGCCTCGGACAGAAAAGCACACCATGCCTCATCCAGCAGCACACCATTGGTCTGCAAGGCATTGCGAATGGTCTTGCCGCCGGCCAATTCCTGCTGCAAGGCATAGGCACGCTGGTAGAATGCCAGCCCCCGCAGCATGGGCTCCCCTCCTTGCCAGGTAAACAGCACCTCGGGGCCGGGCTCATGGCGGATATTCTGTTCGATATAGGCACGCAGCACTTCGTCGCTCATGGCAAAGCGCTGCTTGGGCGGAAACAGCGATTTTTTTTCCAGATAGAAGCAGTAATGGCAATCAAGATTGCAAACCGGCCCGACCGGCTTGGCCATCAAATGCACGGCTCGCATAACACCCCCTGGACATATTCAGATCGTAAATGGCAATCTAACGTCACCATTTATTTAACAAACGTAATTGTCAGCATAGCAACGCGCGCGAAATTTTCAGCCGTTACAGTCAAAATTTCGACACCCCTGGACCGTCGGCAAAAATGCCACCACCACAAAAAGGTATGTCCCTCTATCCATCGTTTCGGCAACACGGCAAAGCCAGACTTAATTTTGGCGATGTCCCGGTTGTAAGCGGGCAACTTTGATTTCGGGTTTTGTGCCCGCTGCTCGGACGTGTTTGAGCCAGGGGTACTGGCGCGTGAGCATCGTTCATCGCCGACAGCAAGCCCCCTCCTCCCGTGCGGGACATCACCATTTTTATTCTCTGTGGCGGATATGCCGCGCCTGGTATCCGTCACCGTCGAAATCTGAGCAAAAATTTTTATAAGTTAAATAATGTAAATGTCGTGTGACGAATAACTGATTCGAGCGCTCAATGATGCCTGCCAGACGAATTCAGATCCCCATGCTATGGCTGTCTTGTTGCATCAGTCTGGCCCTGCCTCCCCTAGCTCAGGGCGCAGAAGCGGCCCGGCCATTACGTATCGGTCTGGTGCTGGGCGGTGGCGGCGCGCGCGGGGCCGCGCATCTTGGCGTACTCGAAGTGCTGGAGCGCCTGCGCGTGCCGGTCGCTTGCATCGCGGGCACCAGCATGGGCGCGCTGGTGGCCGGTGCCTATGCCTCAGGTGTGACACCCCAGACGATGAAAAAAGAAATGGCAGCGGCCGACTGGAACGACATGTTCCAGGACAATCCGACCTTTTCCGAGCTTTCCTATCGCAACAAGCGCATCTCGCAGCGTTTCCTGCCCGGCTCGGAAACCGGGGTCAAGGAGGATGGCCTGCAATACCAGTCCGGCGTGGTCGCCGGGCAGAAGATCAAGCTGTTTTTCAACCAGCTGGTGCATGCCGATCGCGGGGAACCGCAGATCGAGAAGCTACCCCTGCCGCTGTCCATTGTCGCGACCGATATCGGTAGCGGCGGCAGGGTGGTACTGCGCGAAGGCAGCCTGACCCAGGCCATGCGCGCCAGCATGTCGGTGCCCGGGCTGATGACGCCGGTCCAGCTGAACGGACACAAGCTGGTCGATGGCGGGCTGGTCGATAACGTGCCCATCGCCGAAGTGCGCGAGCGCTGCTCGCCTGATGTGGTGATTGCGGTCAATGTAGGCTCGCCCCTGCTCAAGCCGGACGAGATCGACTCGCTGCTGTCAGTCTCGGCACAGATGGTCAACATCCTGACCGAGCAGAATGTCAGCCGTTCGCTCTCGACGCTCAAACCCGACGATATCTATATCCAGCCGGATCTGGAAGGCATCAGCGCCGGCGATTTCCCGCGCAATGCGGAAACAGCCGAGCGTGGCCGGGTCGCGGCAGAAGCTGCGGCTGCAAAACTAGCCCGCTATTCGGTAGACGAGGCCAGCTACCAGCAATGGCGCCAGCAGCTGGAAACCAAGCCGCAGGCGCTGCCTCGTATCGATGAGATACAAGTCGCCGATCTGAACTATGTCAACAAGGCAGTGGTAACCCGTCATATCGAGCAGCAGCCGGGCACCAGTGTGACCCCCGAGCTGGGGCGTGGCCTGCTCAGGGCCTACGGCGATGGTTTCTACGAGCATGTCGACTATGCCCTGCTCGGCAACCGGGATCGCACCATCCTGCGCATCACGCCGGTGGAGAAAAGCTGGGGGCCGGATTACCTGCGCCTCGGGGTCAACCTCGAAAATACCTTCGACGGCAATGCCAGCTACAGCCTGCGCGCGGCCTATCAGAAGACCTGGATGAACAGTCTGGGCGCGGAAATGCTTGCCCTCACCGAAATCGGCAACCGCAACCTGCTGGGCTTAGAGTTCTACCAGCCGCTGGATGAACGTCAGCGCTTCTTTGTCGAGCCGGTGGCCAGTTACAGTGATGAGCTGCGCAATTTCTACCAGAACGACCAGAAGCTGGCGGAATACCGGGTCAAGACCAGCCAGCTTAATCTGGGGGTGGGCATCAATATCGGCCTGCTGGGCCAGGCACGGCTAGGCTGGCGCGAGACCTGGCTGGATGCCGCGCTGGAAACAGGCGCTCCCGAGCTTGGGGAGAGCAACCAGCACTTCGGCAGTGCCTATCTCACGCTAGATCTGGATCAGACGAACCGCCTCTATCTGCCGACCTCGGGCTGGGCCGCACGTCTGGCCTATATCGACTCGCCCCAACTGAACTACGGCAACCTTTCCGGCAGCTTGTCCGGTGCGACTGCGCTGGGGCCATTGATCGTGAGCGGAAGATTCAGGGGCAGCCAGACCGTGCATGGCAGCGTCCCGTTCTACGAGGCTTCGAAACTGGGTGGCTTCCTCAATCTTTCCGGTTATGCGCAGGATCAGCTGGTCGGTAACGATATGCGCTTTGTCCAGTTGCGAACCGAAAAAATCATCGGCAAGTTGCCCTTGGGCTTGCGTGGCGATATGCGGCTGGGGCTTGCGCTGGAAGGCGCCACCTTCGGTCAGCGCTTCAGCGAAAGCCAGCTGAATGGCTGGCAGGAGTCGGCCACGCTCTATCTGGGTGGAGAGACCCCGCTGGGACCGGTATTCCTGGGCTATGGCCACGCCCGGCAGGGGCCAAAGGCCGTCTATCTCTTCCTTGGGACACCGTAGATTTCTTCCATTTTTCGGCCATTAACCTTGCCACGCCCATTCTGCTGAAGGATGGGCGTTCTGCTTTTGCCTGCTTGTATGCGGCATTTTTGCGACAAGGCACAGCGGCAGCAGAAATTAAATGTCCTTATGGCCAAGTTTCACTAAAAAACGCCACAAATCCAACCTATATCTAGAAAGAATTTACATGATAAATGCTTGATTTTTATGGCGTATGGTGGCCGGAACAGGGGCATACCCAGCGGCGAACCCGCGCAAGGAGACTCTTCAATGACA
>NZ_RJTZ01000030.1:0-25788 GCF_024343515.1 Aquitalea sp. S1-19
CGACAAACGGATTAAAAGTCCGCTGCTCTACCAACTGAGCTAACGACCCCCAATAAACGCCGGGGTCTGATTTTTTGGTGGGTCGTGCGGGATTCGAACCTGCGACAAACGGATTAAAAGTCCGCTGCTCTACCAACTGAGCTAACGACCCCCGATAAAATCAGGGTTTCTTTTATGATTTACCGGCTTGCGCCAATGCCTCACAAGAGAGAACGAGACTATACCGACAGCGCGCCGTCCAGTCAACCGCTTTCGGACGAATCAGGCTTTTGGCATTCTCATTCATCTGCCGGAACCGTTGCCCCTTTTGCCTATCCAATGATGTAATGGGGTTTCAGGGGCTTGAAAGTGTTTGCTCTGTAACCCATGTAAGGTAGGCGGCAAGGCCGGTTTCCAGCGGCAGGGCAATGATTTCCGGTACCTCGTACGGGTGCAGTTCGACCAGCCGGCTTTCCAGCTGTGCGTACGCGGCGGCCGTGGTTTTGATCAATAGGGGCACTTCCTCTGCCTCTTCCATCTGGCCCTGCCAGCGGTAGACCGAACGGCAAGGTGGCAGCACATTGGCGCAGGCGGCCAGTTTTTCGCCCACAACGGCACGGGCTATATTCATGGCAATCGCCTCATTCGGCGTATTGCAGACGACAAACAGTATTTTCATCGGTGCTTCCATTTCATGCGCGCTATTTTATTGATTATTCTTGCTTACCCGTTTGTGGAAATTGCGTCCCTGGTTTATATGGCCGACAAGCTGGGTGGCGGTTTTGTTTTATTCTGGGTGTTGTGCAGCGCCCTGATCGGCATCGCCATGCTGCGCAACCAGCGCATCGGTACGTTGCTGACCTTGGGCGCCTTGTTCAACCAGAAGGGTAATGTCTCAGTTTATTCGCTGCTGTGGCCGGTTCGTTACCTGCTGGCAGGGGTGCTGTTTCTGATCCCGGGCGTGATTAGCGATGTGCTGGCTATCATCCTGCTGTTGCCACTCTCCGGCCCGGGGCCCAAGGTGCGCATGCCGGATGGTGCCGCACCTTCCGATGGTGCGATCGAAGGCGAATACACACGGGTAGACGAGACCGTGGATCGCGACCGTCACTTGCACAAATAACCCAGCGCCATCAGCACCTCGTCCGGCGTCAGGCTGGTGCTGATTTCGATAATCTTATGGCGGCTTTTTTCACCGCTTAATAATGTGATATTGCGTTTGGGGCAATCCAGTTGTTTGGCTAGCCAGGCGATAAGCGCGCTATTGGCTTTGCCATCGACCGGTGGTGCGTTCAGGCGTATTTTCAGTGCATCACCATGTTCGCCGGCACACTCGGTTTTCTTGGCGCCGGGCTGGACATGCAGTGTCAGACGCACAGCTTGTGTGTGCTGGCTTAACCAGAGTTTCATCGCTTGCAAGACTTGCGCTCAAAAGGCGTAGTTTAGAGCACATTCCCACAGACCCCCCAAGGAGATTGACTCATGGATATCGGTATCTCGACTGAAGACCGCACCGCCATTGCGCATGGCTTGTCCAAACTGATGGCGGACACCTATACGCTTTATCTGAAGACGCATAATTTCCACTGGAATGTGTCCGGCCCCATGTTCCGCACCCTGCACCTGATGTTCGAAGAGCAGTACAACGAATTGTGGCTGGCGGTAGACCCGATTGCCGAGCGTATTCGCGCACTCGACCACTTCGCGCCTGGCAGCTATGGCCAGTTTGCCGCACTGACGTCCATTGCCGAAGCCGAGGGCGTACCCAAGGCTGAAGACATGATTGTCCAGCTGGTGGCCGGGCACGAGGCGGTATGCCGCACCGCGCGAGCGCTGTTCCCGCTGATCGAACAGTGTGCTGATGAAGCAACAGCCGATCTGGTTACCCAGCGTCTGCAAGTACATGAAAAGACTGCATGGATGTTGCGTAGCCTTCTGGTGCGTTAAACTGGGCGCCATGCCTATTTCCACTTTCTGCGTGCGTGCAGCCGGATGAGTGCCGTTCCGCATTTCACGCCTGCTGTGCGTATTGGCAGCGCAACTTTTATCAAGGTTGCGCTGCTATTGTCGCTCGCCCTTCACTTGATCTTGTTGGCTTGGCCTTCGGTGTCGTTGCAGCCTTTAACTGGCAGTAGTGCCTCCATGTCCGAGCTTAAGGTCAGTCTGCTGCATAAGCCCACACTGGAAAAACCGCCTGAAACCACGCGCGAACTGGCGCAGGCCGATAGCCTCGGTGGTGGCACGGCCGTGCCCGAGTCCCGGATCATGTCGCCTGTCGAGCCCAGGCCCGCGGTCTCGGGTAGCGGGATTGCACCTGAGGGGCGTGCCCAAGCAACAGTCCGGCATGAGCGCCTGACCCTTGATCATTCAAGCTATGCGATTGCCGGAAAGGGTGAATCCCTGCCGAGTGCAGACAGCCTGTTGGCGCAGGCGCGGGAGTTGGCGGCACAGCAGCAGGGCGAGATCGGGATGCGTACTTCTTTTGATGATGCCGCCCCCAAGCGGGGCGTGTTCGGTGTGAGCGCGCGCGGGGTCGAGTGGGCGCGCTATGCTGAGGACTGGCGCCTTAAAATAGAGCGCATCGGCAAGCTGAATTATCCTGACGAGGCTCGCCGCCAGGGCCTGTTCGGCTCTCTCGTACTCAAGGCCGTGCTGGGATCTGATGGGCGCTTGCTTAGCGTCAGTATTTTACGCAGCTCAGGTCAGCCCGTGCTGGACGAGGCTGCGCTGCATATCGTGCGAATGGCCTCACCTTTTGCGCCGTTTCCTCCGGGGCTTGCCGCTAAGTTCGGTTCGCTGGAAATCGCACGCAAATGGAGCTTTAGCTCCGACAATGAACTCTCAACCCGCTGAGTCAAGGATCTCTTATGTATGAAGTAAACCGCTCGTTGGTGCTGCTGAAACCGCGCCAGCCTTTTCTTGACTGGCTGTGTGCCTTGCCCGGCAGCCAGCCGGAAGAGGTCTCGCTGAAAGCTTTACGCGCCAGCGCCAATGCCCTGCTGATCCCGCCTGCCGATGATATGGATATGGTGGCCGGCTTTATGTCCGATCGGCTGAGCATGTTGTTCGAGGCTGAGCTGGCCGATTGGTGCGCTGATGAGACGCTGTGGCCGCAGCAGCGCGATATCACCCTGTTTCAGGCCTGGTTCGATGTTGAAATTCATCCCATCGTGACCGATCTGGTGGATGAGGCGCTGGAGCGCGAAGCTTTTCGCCCGTTTGATCTCTAAATAATAACAGTCGGCAATAAGGGGAAATCATGGCACACACTACGCACATCAAGGTGCGTGGCTATCATCTGGATCTGTATAGCCACGTCAATAACGCCCGTTATCTCGAGTTTCTGGAGGAGGCGCGCTGGAGTTTTTTCGAGGATAAATCGGATCTGCCGCGCTTTATGAAGTCCGGCCTCGCCTTGATTGTGGTCAATATCAATATTGATTATCGCCATGCTGCGACCATCGGTGACGAGCTGGCGATCGAGACTTCGGTTAAGTCATTAGGGAATCGCTCGGCGGTCATGCACCAGCGGGTAGTGCTGCAAGGCAGCGGCAAGCTGGTAGCCGAGGCGGATGTGACCTTTGTCGCTTTCGACAGCCGTCAGGGCAAGGCCGTCGCTATCGATGGAGAATTGCTGGCCTTGCTGCAGGGCTTGCAGGAAGATAAGGCGAGCGTGGCATGAAAAAGTGGCTTGCTGTCGTACTGGTGCTGGTCTTGGCGGGCGCTGTGGCCTGGGTGGCATTCTCCCGCCATGCCGCGCCTGATGTGCGTTATACCACCTTGTTTGGCGAAACCCTGAATCAGGCCGATCTCAAAGGCAAGGTGGTGCTGGTCAACTTCTGGGCAACCAGTTGTCCTGGCTGCATCGAAGAGATGCCGCATATGCAGCAGATGTATAAAGAGTATGCGGCAAAAGGCTTCGAGACCATTGCCGTGGCCATGAGTTACGATCCGCCCAATTATGTTAAAGCCTATGCCGACAAGAATACCTTGCCGTTCAAGGTGGTGATGGATACGGATGGTGCGATTGCCAAGGCGTTCGGCGATGTGGAGCTGACACCGACTACCTTTTTGATCGACCGCGATGGCAATATCGTCAAGCGCTACGTCGGTATCATGAACTTTGATGAAATCAAGCAGCTGATTGTGCAGAGTTTGTAAACCTGATTGCACCACGCAAAAAAGCCCCCGCCTGAGAACAGGCGGGGGCTTTCATTTTGGGAGCGGTGCTTTATTCTTCCAGCTGCTTGCGGGTAAAACGCACGCCCAGTTGCTTCAGCTTGCGGTAGAGGTGGGTGCGCTCCAGACCGACCTTCTGCGCGACCCGGCTCATATTGCCGTTCTCCAGCGCGATATGGTGTTCGAAGTAGCGGCGCTCCAGCTGTTCGCGTAGCTCGCGCAGCGGCAAAGTGAAATCAAAACCGCTTTCTTCCACAGGCTTATCGTGGCGAAACTGGGCCAGCACCTTGTTGACTTCGGGCGCATCGATAGCATCGGTTTCCGCGGTCAATGCCAGGCTTTTGATAATGCCTTTGAGCTGCTCCAGATTGCCCGGCCAGTTATATTGGCGCAGGGCATTCAGTGCGGAAGTGGTCAGCTTGCGTGCCGGAACCTGCTTGGACTCGATCTGCTCGGTCAGCAGCTGCTCGGCGATCAGCATGATATCTTCCGAGTGCTCGCGCAGTGGCGGGATCGGTATGATCACACTGGATAAGGCTGTCAGCAGACGGTTGTCGCATTCGGCATCGACCAGTAACTCTTGTAGTGGGCGGCTGCACGAGCAGACCAGGCGCACATTGAAACGGTCGAGTTTGGACAGGAGAAACAGCAGGCCTTGCTGGATGCGGCGGTTGTACTGGCCGATTTCGGACAGGTAGAGCACGCCGTTATTGGCCTTTTGCAGCAGCTCCAGCGGCGCATCCGCCAGCTGCTCGGGCTTGCCTGGGGTGACCCAGGGCGCGCTGCCGTGATGGAAGAAACGGGCGACCAGTTCGAAGCCGGCTCCCGGTTCCCCGGTCAACAAGACTGGAGATTTGATTTTTGATACGCGCTCAAGCTGGCGGCGCAGTTCATGTATCGGTTCGCTCTTGCCCAGCTTGTCCAGATTGAGCGAGGTATTGGCCTGCATGTCGCCATATTTGAGGGCGCGCTGTACCGTGGACAGCAGCTTTTGTAGTGCTATCGGCTTTTCCAGAAAGTCGAATGCGCCTATGCGTGTGGCCTCGACCGCGGTATCTATGCTGGCATGGCCGGACATCATAATGACCGGCATATTGAGCTGGCCGGATTTGCCCCATTCTTTGAGCAGGGTTACGCCATCACAATCCGGCATCCAGATATCGAGCAGGACCAGCGCGGGACGGGTCTGATTTCTGAGCTGACGCGCTACTTCTGCATTTTCGGCGACGGCCACGGTATATCCTTCGTCCTGCAGGATTTCCGATAGCAATTCGCGGATACCGACCTCATCGTCAACAATCAAAATATCGCTGCTACGCATTAATTCTCCAACAAGGGCAAAGCGATCAGAATGCGGGCGCCACCGGTGTCGGCGTTGGCCAAGGTAATCTGACCATGGTGCTCTTCAATAATCTTTTTGACGACGGCAAGGCCAAGTCCCGTGCCCTTGGTCTTGCTTGTCACATAGGGCTCGAATGCACGAGTCAGAATATCGGCGGCAAAGCCTGAACCATTGTCTTCTATGATGATTCGGGCCTGCCGCTCTTCGTTACGACTGCTAATGTGAATGATTGGCATGCCAACGTCAAGAGTTGCATCTCGCGCATTCAATAGCAGGTTATGCAGAACCTGTCTGAGCAAGGCCTCATCCCCCATGATCTTTAACGGTTTAGCCGCAAGATCCAGGCTGATTGGAGTACTGCCTTCGTACAGGGTCAGTACCGCCCGTACGACCTCGTTCAGATCCAGCGGTACCAGTTTCGTACGCGGGGCGCGGGCATAGTCGCGAAAAGCATCGACCATGCCTTTGAGTGCGGCAACCTGCTTGATGATGGTATCGGTTGCCCGGGCCAAGAGGTCGGCATCCGCCCCCTCCAGCTTGGGAGAGAGCTTCATGGCCATGCGTTCGGCCGACAGCTGGATTGGGGTTAGCGGGTTGCGGATTTCATGCGCCAGCCGCTTGGCAACCTCGCCCCAGGCGGCATCGCGCTGGGCGCGAGCCAGTTCGGTAATGTCATCGAACACGGCGACATAGCCCCCATCGGAGCGTTCGGGCAGGCGTGAAACGCGTACCAGTAAAGTGCGCTTGCCTTGGGTGTGGGTGTATTCGATCTGGCGTTGCCAGTCATTATGCGTGCTGCTGCCCTCGCCATAGATGACATCGATTAGCGGTGTCAGTACAGGGGCCTGGCGTGACCACTCGGGCAGGGCATAGGGGGCCAGTTCGGCAAAGTCCTGTCCCAGAATCCGCCCTGCGCTGCTGTTGGCTGCACGCAGATGGCCTTGCTGATCAAAGGCGATGACCCCGGCTGTCAGGTTGGCCAAAATGCTCTCCAGATAGAGCTTGCTGTTTTGTAACTGGTGACGGCTTTCTTCGGCAGTCTGGCGCGCCTCTTCCAGTTGCTGGGTCATGCGGTTGAACATCGAGGTGAGTATGCCCAGCTCGTCACGCCGGTATACCGGATGGCGTTTGGAAAAGTCGCCCTGTGCCACGGCGCGGGTGCCGGCTGCCAGCTCGGACAGCGGGGCCGACATGCGTTCGGAAAAATACAGGGCGAAGGCCAGCGCCGCGGTGATGGCCAGCAAGAAGACCAGCAGCAGGGTCAGGGTGTAGAAGGTTTTCAGTCCATCCCGCCCCAAAAGCAGCTGACTGTATTCGGTACGCGCATCTTCGATCAGGTCGGCATCGCGGGCAATCGTCGCGGGAGCCGGCTGCAGTATCTGCAGTATCTGTAGCGCACCCGTGTCGTAATTCCGGTAGCTGAGCAGCACTTTCAGCATGATGTTGCCGTCACGGCTGGTCTCTATGCTTTGCAAAGGCTCGCGTAGTTTAAGCGGGCGAATCTGGGCTGCTGATGGCAGTTCGGGCAGGTAGCTTGCGCTGTCCGGCCCGGCAAAACTGATCAGCCGGCCATTGCGGTCAAAAACGGAGACTTCCTGTACGCCCATTTGTTCGCGCAAGCGCGACAAGCGCAAGGAGACGGCATCATCCGGCTGATCGGCAATTTCATTGCTGATGACGCGCGCCTTGCGTGACAGGTCGGACAGGACATAACCCAGCGCATTGCGCCCCAGATCCAGCCCCCTGTCCAGCGCATTTTCTACCCGCACATTGAACCAGCTCTCGATGCTACGGTTCAGGAACTGCGCCGACACGGTAAAAACCAGCATGCCCGGCACCAGCGCGGCGATGGTGAACATCACCACCATTTTCTGCATCAGCTTGGCGCCGAATACCCGGGTCTTGACCCGGCGGCGCAGGCGCAGCACCTGACGTATTACCACGGCAATCAGGCCCACTAGCAGCAGGCTGTTCAGGGCAAAGACCGGCCAGTAATAGCTGGAGAGTGACGAGGTATTGCCGGTGGCAATGGCAAGCAGATACAGCAGAACAATGGCCACGATGGCGATAGCAACGATGGAAGAGCGCATGCGGCTTATTTTCTGTTGAATTTGACGTCTACCCAGTCAGACGCTAGCGTCCAGTCGCGTGAGCCAAAGGCATTGAGCTGAAACGGTCTGGGCAGGGCGCCGATGTCCAGCGTCAGGCGTACGCGTCCGGCCAGACGGCGCGTTTCGCTGTTGTCCCAGTCCGATACATCCAGTACCGTCCAGCTGCTGATATTGCCGACTGCGCGCAAGGCCTCATCCAGTGTGGCATAGTGGGTCGAGAGCGAGCCTATGCTGACACGATAGCGGTTGGTGAAACGGTAATAGCTGAGACGGAAGTCCAGCGTCGCCATCGGTTCGAACCAGTCGCGCAAGGTCGTGTAATAGGCGTAGGTGCGCGGCCGGGTCAAGTCGAACTCCAGCTTGAAGGTCAACGGGACGCCCTGCTGCAGGGCCTCGCTCAAGTCCGGAGGCAAGTCGGTGACAAAGCGGGTGGCAAGTTGCAGCTTGCCCTCGCTGATCTCGGCCTCGGCTTTTTGAGCCCGGATATCGTCAGCCAATACAGGCGCAGCCAGGCTGCAGGCAAGCAGCAGGCCTAGACTAAGTTTTTTCAACCAGTGCGTAATAGAAGCCGTCATGGTCTGGGCAAGGTAGTAGCTGTTCTGCGTTCACCAGGCGGGCGTCGGCGTGGCGGGCGAGAAAGGCCGTCAGTTGCTGGCCATTTTCTTCCGGCATAATCGAGCATGTAGCGTATAGCATTTTGCCGCCACTGGCGAGCAGCGGCCATAGCGCATCCACCAGTTGCTGCTGCTGGGTGGCTAGTTCGGCAAAGTCGCCGGGACGGCGTAGCCATTTGATATCGGGGTGGCGGCGCACCACGCCGGAGGCGGTGCAGGGTACATCGGCCAGAATGCGGTCGAAGGGCTTGCCGTCCCACCAGGTATCGGGTTGGCCTGCATTGCCGGCTATCACTTTGGCCGGCAGTTTGAGGCGTGCGAGGTTGTCGTGCACACGCAGCAAGCGGCTTTCGTCCACATCCAGCGCGGTGACGTCGATGTCGTTCAGCTCAAGCATATGACAAGTCTTGCCGCCAGGAGCGGCACAGGCATCCAGTACCCGCATACCATCAGCCAGATCCAGCATGGGCGCGGCTTGTTGTGCACCAAAATCCTGCACCGAAAATTCACCCTCGGCAAAGCCGGGCAATTCACGCACCGGTACTGGACGAGCCAGGCGGATGGCGTGACTGCCCAGTAAGGTGCCACTCATGCCTGCCTGCTCCAGCTTGGCCATATACTGCCTGGCATCACCCAGCCGGGCATTGATGCGTAGCGTCATGGGCGGGTGGGTGTTGCTGGCCAGTAGTACGGCCTGCCAGTCTTGCGGATAGGCGCGGCGCAGGCTGCGTATCCACCACGCCGGGTGGTTGTAATGCGCTTCTTCATTGCTGGTGCTGCTCTGGCGCAGTTCCTGTTCGCGGCGCTGAAAATTGCGCAATACGCCATTGACCAGGCCCTTGAGGCGGCCACCGGCGATATGGCCGGCATGCTTGACCGCATGGTCGACTACCGCATAAGGCGCGGCGCGGGTATAGGCCAGCTGATAGAGGGCGACCAGCAGCAGGCGCTCCAGCACCGGGTAGGGCAGCGGCTTGGGGACCAGGGTCCGCAGCCAGTAGTTCAACTCGCCCTTGTGGCGTAGCACGCCATAGCTGATGTCCTGAACCGCACCGCGGGTTGATGTGGAAATATCGGCATCGGCGCGTAGCAATCGTACCAGTGCTTCGGTTAGCGTGCGGCCGTTCTCGACCTGTTCGACCACTTGCGCGGCCATTTCCTGCGTGCGATGCATGATGTTCTCTTTAATTTCACCGGCTACAGAAAGGCGGGAGCCGGTGTTGGGGTTTGCCCGTCGCGGTCAGTACCCGCGCGCCATGGCATTCAGTCGTGCGATCCGCTCTTCGGTCAACGGGTGGGTGCGGAACAGATTGTCCATGCCCATGCCGGAGAGCGGATTGATGATCATCATTTGTGCGGTTTCCGGATGTGCTTCGGCCAAGGGTAGCGGAATGCCGCGTGCGACATGTTCTATCTTGGCCAGCGCCGCAGCCAGCGCCAGCGGGTCGCCGGAAATCTCGGCACCGCCCTGATCGGCATCGAACTCGCGCGAGCGCGAAATCGCCATCTGGATCAGGCTGGCGGCTAAGGGCGCCAGCAGGGCGAGTAGCATCGCGGCCAGCGGGTTGACCGCGCGGCCCTCGCTGTTGCGTCCTCCGAAAAACAGCGCAAAGTTGGCCAGTGCTGAAATCGCCCCTGCCATGCTGGCCGAAAGGGTCGAGATCAGCGTATCCCGGTGTCTGACATGCGCCAGTTCATGTGCCATGACGCCGCGCAACTCACGATAGTCGAGAACGCGCATGATGCCGGTGGTGGCCGCCACTGCAGCATGCTCCGGGTCGCGGCCGGTGGCGAAGGCATTGGGCTGGTCTTCGTGGATCACATAAACGCGCGGCATCGGCATTTGGGCGCGAGCGGCAAGCTCGGCCACCATGCCGTAGAACTCGGGTGCACTGTTTGCATCGACTTCTTGCGCGTTATACATGCGCAACACCGCCTGATCCGAATTCCACCAGGCGTAGAAGTTCATTGCGCCGCCCAGCATGAGCGCCAGCAGCATGCCGCTCTTGCCGCCCAAAAGCGCACCGATCATGCCGAACAAGGCGATGATGGCGGCCATCAGCAAGGTGGTTTTCAGCCAGTTTTCCGTCATGTGTCGCCCCTCAGGCGCCAAGTTGCACGCCGACAAGGTTGCGCCCGGCGGCAAACTCGCGTGCGGGCAGGCGCTTGCCGCCTGCCGCCTGCAGCGTGGTCAGTACCACCAGTCCTTCCGTGCTGCCGACAATAATGCCGTCGGCAGATACCTCGACGACGAGGCCGGGTGTCGCCGTGCCGGTCATGGCGTGGGCCATCCACAGCTTGAGTGGCTCGCCCTGCAGCAGGGTATGGGCACCCGGTGCCGGGTTGTAAGCGCGAATGGCGCGGGCGATGGTGTTTGCATCCTGTTGCCAGTTGACGCGGGCTTCTTCCTTATTAAGCTTCTGGGCGTAGCTCACGCCTTCTTCCGGCTGTACGACAGCCGTGAGCCCGGGCAGCGTGGCCAGCGTTTCGACAATGGCACGCGCACCCAGTGCCGACAGTTTGTCGTGCAGGCTGATCGCTGTTTCCTCGTGGCTGATGCTCAAGGGATAGATGGAAAGCATGGCACCGGTATCCAGCCCTGCGTCCATCTGCATGATGGTGATGCCGGTTTCGCCATCATTCGCCAGAATGGCGCGCTGGATAGGCGCAGCACCACGCCAGCGCGGCAGCAGCGAAGCGTGGATATTCAGGCAGCCAAGTGCCGGTATATCAAGCACGGCTTGTGGCAGGATCAGGCCGTAGGCGGCCACCACCATTAATTCGGCACCGATGTCGCGCAACATCTGTTGCGCTTCTTCGTTTTTCAGGCTGGACGGCTGCTCGACGCGCAGACCATGTGAGAGCGCCAGTTGCTTGACCGGGCTGGGCTTGAGCTTCATGCCGCGTCCGGCCGGCCGGTCGGGCTGGGTCAGTACCAGGGCAATCTCGTGGCCGGCGGCAATCAGGGCATCCAGCGCCGCCGCGGCAAACTCGGGTGTACCGGCGAAAATCAGCTTCATGACTCAAGTCCTTTAAATGACAAGGGACACGGCATGGCGTGTCCCGTGGGGCGTATGCACCGGCCCGTTTACATATTGTGTTTGTCGCGTTTTTTCAGCTTGGTCAGAATACGACCCTGCTTGAGCTTGGACAGGTATTCGACAAAGACTTTGCCATCCAGATGGTCTATTTCGTGCTGGATGCAGATAGCCAGCAAACCGTCGGCGTCCAGTTCAAAGGCTTGGCCATTGCTGTCCAGCGCGCGCACTTTGACCCGCTCGGCGCGTGTGACCTTGTCGTAAATTCCGGGAACAGACAGACAGCCCTCTTCATAGACGGTTTCACCGTGATACTCGATGATTTCCGGATTGATAAAGGCGGTCAGGCCACTTTTGTCTTCGCTGGTATCGATCACCACGATACGCTGGTGTATATCGACTTGTGTGGCGGCCAGACCGATGCCACGGCAGGCATACATGGTCTCGGCCATATCGTCGATCAGGGTCTTGATCGTGCGGTCTACCGATTTGACCGGCTGTGCCACCGTATGCAGACGCTCGTCCGGGTATTGCAAAATAGTGAGAAGTGCCATGGCTAACTAATTCCAGATTGTCTGATGCTTATTGCGCGCACAATAATAAGGGTATTATCCCGTTTGCAAAATAATTACACGACGCGCCCGCTGATAGGCGCCGGTGCCGTTTATATGGGGGCATTATCCATGTTTCAACGCATTATACCGCTACTCCTGGGTTTGAGCTTTGCCGGCATGGTGCAGGCCGATACGCTCAAGCTGCGCGATGACGCGCCTGCGCGCTATGTGGTCAAGCGTGGTGACACCTTGTGGGCTATTTCCGGGCGCTATCTGTCCAGCCCGTGGCGCTGGCCGCAGTTGTGGCAAATGAACCGCAGTGAAATACGTGATCCGCACTGGATTTACCCGGGCGATGTGCTGGTACTGGACAGGGAAACGGGTAAATTGCGCCTGGAAAAGGGGCAGCGTGTGGTGAAATTGTCACCTCAGATACGGGTGGAAGACTCGGATGCTATCCGCTCGATCCCGGCGGCACGCATTGCTGCCTTGCTCAAGCGCCCGCTGGTAGTGGAGCAGGCCGAGTTTACTGCAGCACCACGCATTATTGCCGGCGCTGACGACAGGGTAGTGTTGGCGCAAGGCAACACCGCCTATTCGCAGCCACTGGACAGTGCCGGTGTATGGCAGGCATTTCGTGCCGGCAAGGAGCTGAAGGATCCGGACAGCAAGGAAAGCTTGGGCTTCGAAGTGATTTATGGCGGTGATCTGGCGGTGACTGATCTTGGGACGACGGTCAGTACCTTGCAGGTGAAAAGCAGTGTCGAAGAAATTGCCATTGGTGACCGTCTGATCAGGTACCAGACAGTGCCGGTGCTTAATTATGTGCCGCATGAAGCTCCGGCTACCATGGGCGGCAAGGTGGTCTCGATTTACGGTGGTGTCGCCGATGCCGCGCAATACTCCAGTGTCGTGATCAATCGGGGCGCACGTGATGGCGCCGAGGTGGGGTATGTGTTTGGCGTCTATAAGAAGCCGCGCAGCGTGAAGGTCGACGGCAAGGAAGTGACTTTGCCTGCGCCTGAAATTTCACAGCTGTTTGTTTACCGCGTATTCGACAAGGTGTCCTACGGTTTGTTGCTGGACACGACCCAGGCCGTCAATGTCGGCGATACGCTGGGCCAGCCTGAATGAGTGAGGCACTGGCAGACTGGGCGGCGCTGGCGTTGACACCGGGCATAGGCCCGTCCAGTTTTTTGCGCCTGCTTGCCTGCTTCGGCAGTGCCTCGATCGCGGTGCGTGAAAGCCGCAGCTCACTCGCGGTCTGTCTGGATGCCAGGCAGCTGGATAGCTGGTTTTCCGGTGAAGGGCAGCGCGCAGCCGATGCGGCGCTGGCATGGGCGCAGGGGGCCGGCTGCAGCTTGCTGACCCTGAATGATGACGACTATCCGACGCGGCTGGCCGAGTCAGACTCACCGCCGCCTTTATTGTTTGCCCGTGGCCGGCGCGAACTCTTGGCGCAGGACATGCTGGCCATCGTTGGCAGCCGCAGGGCGACGCCGCAAGGGCTGCAGACGGCCAGGCTGTTTGCGCAAAAATTGGGCGAGCAGGGCTATACCATCGTCAGCGGCCTGGCATCCGGCATCGATGCGGCCGCGCATGAAGGCGCGCTGGCGACGCCCGCGTCCAGCATTGCCGTAATTGGCACCGGCATAGACCGTGTCTATCCATCATCCAATCGCGCCCTGGCGCATCGCCTGGCCGAGCATGGCCTGATTCTGTCCGAGTTTGCGCTGGGTACCGGGCCGCTGGCGGGGCATTTCCCGCAGCGCAACCGCATCCTTGCCGGCCTGGCACGTGGCTGTCTGGTGGTGGAGGCGACGCTGGACTCCGGTTCGCTGATCACTGCGCGCCTGTCGCTGGAGTCCGGGCGTGAAGTGATGGCCGTACCCGGTTCCATCCTGAGTCCTCAGTCGCGTGGCTGCCACCGTCTGATCAAGCAGGGCGCAAGGCTGGTAGAAACCGTAGACGATATTCTGGAGGAGGTCGGCACGGCGATGCCTGCCGATACTCAGGTGCCGGAGCCTGCCGCCGAGCCGGATGTTGCCTCGGCGGACGATCCTGCGATTGAGGCTTTATTGGCGGAAATGGGCTATGACGCGGTAGCGTTGGATACCTTGCTTGCCCGTCTTAGGTTGACGGCAGAGGCGATTTACCCGATGCTTCTCGAGCTTGAAATACAGGGTAGGGTCGCCAGCCTGCCTGGTGGCTGTTACCAGCGCCTGCGCTGACTCTGCCTCTCTCGAAAGCCCTTGATGTTTGATGTTCTGACTTTTCTTTTTGAGCAATACGATGACCCTGCATCCCGTCCCGAACGGGAGCATTTGACGCGCCAGCTGGAAGCCGCCGGCTTCGAGGACGATGAAATCGTCGATGCACTCGACTGGCTGGAGGGGATGAACCCCGAACCGTTTATGGGTGTCAATGCTGGCTCCGGTCTGCGCTTTTATAGCGAAGACGAGCAGGAGCGACTGAGCGTAGAAGTGCGTGGATTTATCCAGTTTCTCGAAGACAACCAGGCTTTGACGCCGGCGCAGCGTGAGTTGGTGATAGACCGCTTGCTGGCGCTGGATGCAGATGATGTAAACCCGGTGGTGACAAGGCTGGTGGCTTTGCTGGTGTTGTGGAGCCAGCAGGCCGAGCTGCCGGTATTAATGGGGGAAGAACTGCTGGCTGCCGTGCATGGCGATCCGACCATGCAGTAAGTGCTTAGTTGAGCCGCCATGCAAGGTTTTTGCCATGGGCAACTTGCGGGTGGCGGCTTGATGGGCTTACCATCGCCCCCCGCTTGGCATGGCCAGCGATGTGATTCAAGAGCGCAGGCATAACGGGTGCTCTTGTTTTGTTTGATGGATACCGGATGTGTTCGCCCGCATAAAGACGGGTAAAGAAAGCCGATTCTGACATGCCTTCTAGCCTCTTGATCGTCGAGTCGCCATCCAAGGCGAAGACGCTGAAAAAATATCTGGGCGGGGACTTCGAAGTCCTCGCCTCCTACGGCCATGTGCGAGACCTGGTGCCCAAGAATGGCGCGGTCGACCCGGAAAAGGGTTTCGCGATGAAGTATCAGCTCATCGCGCGCAACAGCAAGCATGTGGACGCCATCGTCGCCGCGGTGCGCGAGGCCGATAATATCTATCTGGCCACTGACCCGGACCGCGAAGGCGAGGCGATTTCCTGGCATCTGGTCGAGATTCTGGCCGGTAAAAAGCTGCTCAAGGGCAAGACCGTGCAGCGCGTGGTGTTCCATGAAATTACCAAGAATGCGGTGCTGGATGCGATTGCCCACCCGCGTGAAATTGCACAGGATCTGGTCGATGCGCAGCAGGCGCGTCGTGCGCTGGACTATCTGGTTGGCTTCAATCTGTCGCCTCTTCTGTGGAAAAAAATCCGTCGCGGTCTGAGTGCCGGCCGGGTGCAAAGCCCGGCGCTGCGCCTGATTTGCGAACGCGAGAACGAGATCAAGGCATTTACCGAACAGGAGTACTGGTCGGTACATCTGGATAGCCACAAGGGGCGCACCAAATTCGGTGCCAAGCTGTCGCAGCTGGACGGGGCGCGTCTGGATCAGTTTGCCATGCCTAGCGATGCGGCCCAAGCCGAGGTGCTGGCGCGTCTGGTCGACCAACCGGCCGTGGTGTCGGCGATCGAGAAGAAAAAGAAGACGCGTAATCCGGCTGCACCGTTTACCACTTCGACGCTGCAGCAGGAGGCCGTGCGCAAGCTGGGTATGACCACCGACCGCGCCATGCGTACCGCACAGCAGTTGTATGAAGGTGTGGATAGCGGGCAGGGCACAACCGGTCTGATTACCTATATGCGTACCGACTCGGTGGCGCTGGCAGCCGAGGCTGTGACCGAAATCCGCCACTATATCGAGCACAAGTTCGAGGGCGAGTTTCTGCCCAAGAATCCGGTGACGTTCAAAAACAAGGCGAAAAATGCGCAGGAAGCGCACGAAGCCATCCGGCCGACATCGATTTACCGCTCGCCCGAGGCACTCAAGCCCTTCCTGACGACCGACCAGTTCAAGTTGTACGACATGATCTGGAAGCGCACGCTGGCGTGCCAGATGGCACCGGCCAAGTTTGATACCACCAGTGTCGATATCCAGGTCGGACCCGGTATCTTCCGCGCCAGCGGCCAGGTCCAGGTGTTTGCCGGCTTCCTCGCCGTGTACGAGGAGGATGTGGACGATGCCGAAGACGAAGACAATGCCAAGTTGCCTGTGTTGGCCGAGGGCGATGTGCTGCCGGTAGACAAGCTCTACGGCGAGCAGCATTTTACCCAGCCGCCGCCGCGCTTCTCCGAAGCCAGCCTGGTGAAGGCGCTGGAAGAGTTCGGTATTGGCCGCCCGTCGACCTACGCCAGCATTATTTCTACGCTGAAGGATCGTGAGTATGTGGTGCTGGACAAGAAGCGCTTCATGCCGACCGATACTGGCGAGATCGTCAACAAGTTCCTGACCGAGCATTTCAGCCAGTACGTCGACTACAACTTCACGGCCAAGCTGGAAAACCAGCTGGATGAAATTGCCAGCGGTGACCGGCAGTGGGTGCCGGTCATGGACACCTTCTGGAAGGGTTTCCACAAGCAACTGGTGGAAAAAGAAGGCATTTCGCGCGAATCCATTACCACCGAAGCACTGGATGAGGCCTGTCCAAAGTGCGGCAAGCCGCTGAATATCCGCTTCGGCAAGCGCGGTCGGTTTATTGGTTGTACCGGCTATCCCGAGTGCGACTACACTCGCGATCTGCATGAGAGTGCCGAGGATGCCGCCGAGCCGGAAGCTCCGGAAATCATTGAAGGCCGGGTCTGCCCCAAGGATGGTGGTCAACTGGTGGTGAAAAAGGGGCGTTACGGCAAGTTTATCGGCTGTGCCAACTACCCGAAGTGCAAGCACATCGAGCCGCTGGAAAAGCCTAAGGAAACGGGTGTCGAGTGCCCTGAGTGCAAACAGGGCCAGCTGATCGAGCGCAAGAGCCGTTACGGCAAGCTGTTTTATTCGTGCAATCGCTATCCGGACTGCAAGTACGCGACCTGGAATCCGCCGGTTGCCGAACCTTGCCCCAAGTGCAACTGGCCTATCCTGACCATCAAGGTCACCAAGCGTCGTGGTACCGAGAAGGTGTGTCCGCAGAAGGAGTGCGGTTACGCCGAGCAGATTGCGCCGCCGGAAGCTAAGGCCGAGCCGGTCGAGTCTGCTGAATAAATAGGTAGATCTTTCGCCGTAAAAATGCCGCCTAGTGCGGCATTTTTTGCGTCGGCCAGCCATTTGATGCGTACGGAATCCGTATTCGCCCGAATTCATTCAGAACACGGATGAATAAGCACCTATATTGGCAACACGGGAGTCGTTATCCCGTTTTAAAGAGCCGGATTCATTCCGGCCATTACGGTACCTTAGACGGACCGGAATGCCTTAGGGCTAAAAACGCCGCCGAGTCTGGCGGCGTTTTTCATTGAGTGTTCATGGTATCTTGTGATCGGAGTCCAGCATGCTTATGGGCAGCCGTTTTTTCCTGACCGGATCGGCCGTATTGACCCTGATGTTTTTTTTGTCCGGGGCTTGGGTCATGTTACCGATACCTTTTTTTATTATGCTGTTCGGTATTTACTGGGCAGAACAGGAGCAGATTAACGAACTCGACAGCATGACGATCGCGATGCTGGTGCCGGCACCGGTACACGACATGTTGCTGCCCGAGCAGTTTGCCGGGCGCCAGTTGCTGTTTTATCAGGCTGGCAGCCCGGTTTATCGTGAGTTATGGGCCGGGAAAGTCTGCTGGGTATTGGTTGGTGCGCAGAAGGCCGGTGATGAGGTTCCGGCCTTCGATCATATCCTGGTCTTTCCCGGCTTTATCTACCGGCGCGTCTAGCTTGTCAGAGCCAAGCGCAGTTGTGCGGCAAGATCCGGCATTGTCCGGGTCTTGCCCGCGCGCTGGGTTGTCGCCCAGATGGGCGCGGGGAAGTGGGCATCGTCGCTAAAGCGCGGGATGACATGCCAGTGCAGATGCGGCACGACATTGCCCAGACTTGCCAGATTGATCTTGTCCGGTTGCATGACGACTCTGAGTGCCCGCTCGCAGCGCAGCACCCAGTCCAGCAGGTAGCGGCTGTCTGCGACATCCAGATCGCTCATTTCCTTGACGTGCTCCTTCCAGATGACCCGGCAAAATCCGGGATAGTGCGGGTCATCCACCAGGATGATGTACAGTTTTTCATCCTGATACAGGATATCAAGCCCGCTTGGGGTGCATAGTTCACATTGCATAGTCTTTGCTCCGTCGCTTTTGTGCTTGAATTGTACGCATGCCAACGGCGCAGGGGCGAGCTTTGCTATACTCTTTCCGGCTTGCGGATGCGTTCTCTCTATTCCAATGAGTTTTTGCACCGTATCAAGATTGAGGTGAAGCTTGTGAGTCTGTTGAACAATATTGCTGTGATTGCGTTGCTGATAGTGGTCAGCGCATTTTTTTCCATCTCCGAAATTTCCCTTGCTGCCTCGCGCAAAATGCGCCTGACAGTCATGGCCGATGAGGGTAATGCCAATGCCGAGCGCGTGTTGCGCCTGCAGGAGCAGCCTGGCCATTTCTTTACCGTGGTGCAGATCGGCCTGAACGCTGTTGCCATTCTGGGCGGTATTCTGGGCGAGGCTGCCTTTACGCCGACTTTTACCATGCTGTTCCGTCTGTTTTCTAGCGGAGCATGGGTAGAGACCGTGAGTTTTCTCTGTTCTTTTGCCTTGGTGACCTCGCTGTTTATTCTGCTGGCGGATCTGGTGCCCAAGCGTATCGGTATGAGTTCGCCGGAGCGTGTCGCAGTGCGCGTGGTGCGTCCCATGTTGTTCTGCGTAAAAGTCCTGTTGCCGCTGGTATGGGCATTTAACGGACTGGCTAATGCTATTTTCCGTCTGCTGGGTCTGCCGCTGATACGCAAGGATGTGATTACCTCGGCCGATATTTTTGCTGTGGTAGATGCCGGTGCTGAAGCCGGTGTGCTGCACAAGAACGAGCATCAGGTCATCGAAAATATTTTCGAACTGGAAAATCGCGCAGTGCCTTCGTCGATGACGCAGCGCGAGAGCATTGTGTTTTTCAAGCTGGATGAATCGGAAGACAGCATCAAGCAGAAGATTGCCGAGCAGCCGCATTCCAAATTCCTGGTGTGCGATAGCTCGATAGACAGCGTGATCGGTTACGCCGAATCCAAGGAAATTCTGCGTCGCCTGATTTCCGGCAGCAAGATGTCGCTGAAAGAGGCGGGCATGATCAAGAATGTGCTGATGATTCCCGATACCCTGTCCTTGTCCGAGGTGCTGGAGCGTTTCAAGAGTACGCGTGAAGATTTTGCGGTCATCTTTAATGAGTACGCGCTGGTCGTTGGCGTCATTACGCTGAATGACGTGATGAGTACGGTGATGGGCGATCTGGTCGGGCAGAATATTGAAGAGCAGATCATCAAGCGCGATGACAGTTCATGGCTGGTGGATGGCATGACGCCGGTTGAAGATGTACTGCGTGCATTATCTATCGACCATCTGCCTGGCGATGAAAACTATGAAACCGTGGCCGGATTTTTGATGTATATGCTGCGCAAAATTCCGAAGCGCACCGACTGCGTGGTATGGGAGGGTTACAAGTTCGAGGTGGTCGACATCGACAACCACAAGATCGACCAGATCCTGGTTACGCGTCAGGCCGATACTGCACCGCTTACCGAAGCTTCTATTTAATACCCAGCCAACAATTGTTTGGCTTGGCTCAATAAAAACATTACTAGGTTCTGATATTTTTTATGCATGATTAGCCTCGGAGTGTTTTGATGAGCACCAATCCTCCCCGCCGTACGCGGGCGACCTATTACGAGGGCGTGCCCGACTATATGACCGAGGTGTATGACTGGGCTTACGTCAATCCGGTCAAAGCCGGTCTGTTAGACCGCAATATCGTGGTCAGCACTTTATTGTTCATGAATGACCAGCGCCTGATGCGCCGTTATCTCGAGCGTATCCGTCCGGGCTCGCGTGTGTGGCAGGTGGCGCATGTCTATGGCGATCTGGTGCAGCGTGCTGCCGACAAGGTGGGGCCAGACGGCCATTTCACGCTGACCGATATTACGCCGGTACAGATCGAGCACAGTCTTGCCAAGCTGGCTGACCGGCCGCAGGCCGAAGTAATCCGTGCCGATGCCTCGACCTGGCAAGGCGATGCGCCGTTCGATCTGGTGTGCAGCTTCTTTCTATTGCACGAGGTCCCGGAAGCGCTTAAGACGGCCATCGTCGACAATATGCTGAGTCAGGTGGCAGTGGATGGCGAACTGGTGTTTGTCGATTACCACGGGCCGAAAGCCTGGCAGCCGATAGGCTGGCTGTTGAAGTATGTAAACCGTTGGCTGGAGCCGTTTGCCGAAGCCTTGTGGCATAAGGAAATCAGTGCCTACGCCACGCGCAAGGATGAGTTTGTGTGGGAGAAGGAAACCATTTTTGGCGGCGTATATCAGGTTGTGCGCGTCAAACGCCGTTAAGCGACCGATTCATGGAAAAAGGCTGACCTTGTGTCAGCCTTTTTTGTGTCGGTAAGTGGCGATTATTTTTCGACGAAAGCGCGCTCGATGGCGTAATGGCCGGGCTCACCCATGCGCGGACTTTCGACATAACCCATGCCGTCAAGGATATGGCACAGATCGTCCAGCATCATCGGGCTACCGCAGATCAGCACGCGGTCGTTTTCCGGACACATCTGGGGCAGGCCGATGTCGGCAGCGAGCTTGCCTGAGGTGATCAAATCGGTCAGCCGGCCCTGATTGCGGAATGGCTCGCGGGTGACGGTCGGGTAGTAAATCAGCTTCTCGCGCACCATTTCGCCGAAATACTCGTTGTTTGGCAGCTCTTCGGTGATGAACTGCTCATAGGCCAGTTCGTTTTTGTAGCGCACGCCATGGGTGAGAATCACCTTGTCGTAGCGCTCATAGACATCCGGGTCTTGGATAATGGACATGAAAGGCGCAAGGCCGGTGCCGGTGGAGAGCAGATACAGATTCTTGCCCGGCAGCAGATTGTCTTGCACCAGCGTGCCGGTCGGCTTGCGGCTGACGAGAACGGTATCGCCTTCTTTCAGGTGTTGCAGACGCGAGGTCAGCGGACCGTCCTGCACCTTGATGCTGAAGAATTCCAGATCTTCGGTGTAGTTGGCGCTGGCAATAGAGTAGGCGCGCATCAGCGGCTTGCTGTTCACTTCCAGCCCTATCATTACGAACTGGCCATTGATGAAACGCAGACTTTCGTCGCGGGTACAGGTGAACGAGAACAGGGTGTCGTTCCAGTGGCGGACGCTGAGTACGCGCTCCGCGGTCATATTTGCGGGAATAGCCATGGGCTTAAAGCTTTCTGTTTGAGTCTGTTTACTTTGCAGTTGCCCTGCCGGTATCCGGCACGAGTCATGCATCTTGTATTCTTGCCGAACTCATCACGCATCCGGTCTTGCCATCCATATACCAGCAGACAAAACGCATCTTAGATGCCAGTGCTCGGGGAAAGAACGATTTGTTTTCGCTGAATTTATTCTTTTTTATTCTTTAGCCCGCGGTTCGATATTCCCGTCAGGAATGAACTTCGCCTCGCATAGGATTATGCTCCCGGGGGCCCCAGATGGCCACCCTAGGGCGGCCATCCGGTTTACAGCAAGACGCGCTCTACGCCGCCGTTGCGGGCATTGTCGACGTAGTCCTTCATCCAGTTATCGCCCAGCACATGCTTGGCAATTTCGACCACGATATAGTCGGCCTCTGTACCGGTATCCGGGCTGTAACGACTCAAGCCCTGCAGGCAGGACGGGCAGGAGGTGAGAATCTTCACCGGCTTGTCGCTTGCGCCTAGTGCCGAGAGACCCTTGTTGATTTCCTCTTCCTTGCGGAAACGTACCTGGGTGGCGATGTCGGGGCGCGCCGCGGCAAAGGTGCCGGACTCGCCACAGCAGCGGTCGTTCAGCGCCACGCCTCCACCCATCAGCTCATTGACCACCTTGATCGGCTGGTAGGCTTTCATCGGCGTATGGCAGGGGTCGTGGTACATATACTTCTGCCCGGCTACGCCTTCCAGCTTCACCCCTTTTTCCATCAGGTATTCGTGGATGTCGATGATGCGGCAGCCGGGGAAGATGTCCTCGAAGCGGTACTTGGCCAGCTGGTCGTAGCAGGTGCCGCAGCTGACCACCACGGTCTTGATATCGAGGTAGTTAAGCGTATTGGCCATGCGGTGGAACAGCACGCGGTTCTCGGTAGTGATCTGCTCGCCCTTGTCGGCAAAGCCGGAGGCGGTTTGCGGGTAGCCGCAGCACAGATAGCCCGGCGGCAGCACGGTCTGGGTGCCGACATGCCACAGCATGGCCTGGGTGGCGAGACCGACCTGGCTGAACAGGCGCTCCGAACCGCAACCGGGGAAGTAGAACACCGCTTCGGCGTCTTCGGCGACCTTGGGGTTGCGGATCACCGGCACCACATTGGCGTCCTCTACATCCAGCAGCGCGCGCGCGGTTTTCTTGGGCAGGCCGCCCGGCATCGGCTTATTGATGAAATGGATCACCTGCGCCTTGATCGGGGCGGTGCCGACGGTGGCGGCCGGCTGGGTCTGTTTTTTGCTGGTGAGGCCCACGCGCCGGCCCAGTTCGAAGCCCAGACGCTGTGCCTTATAGGCGATGCCGGTCAGGCCTACACGCATCGCCTTGATGGTGGCCGGGTCTTTGGCGGTCAGGAAGGCCATGCCGACAGCGGTGCCGGGGTTGAACTTCTTGTTGCCGGTTTTCCTGAGGAAATTGCGCATGGCGACCGAGACATCGCCAAAATCGATATTGACCGGGCAAGGCTTGACGCAGCGGTGGCACACCGTGCAATGGTCGGCCACATCGGACAGCTCCTCGAAGTGCTTGAGCGAGACGCCGCGCCGTGTCTGTTCCTCGTACAGGAAAGCCTCGGTCAACAGGCCGACGCCAAGGATCTTGTTGCGCGGGCTGTACAAGAGGTTGGCACGCGGCACATGGGTCGAGCACACCGGCTTGCATTTGCCGCAGCGCAGGCAGTCCTTGACCATGTCCGAGATTTCACCGATTTCGGATGCTTCCAGAATCAGCGACTCCGCGCCCAAGAGTTCGAATGACGGCGTGTACGCCATGGCGAGGTCGGCGCCGGGCAATAGCTTGCCGCGGTTGAAGTGGCCGTTGGGATCGACGCGCGCCTTGTAGTCGCGGAAGGGCTGGATCTCGGCTTCGGTCAGGAACTCGAGCTTGGTGATGCCGATGCCGTGTTCGCCCGAGATCACGCCGTTCAGGCTGCGCGCCAGCGCCATGATGCGTGCCACCGCCTTATGTGCGGTTTGCAGCATATCGTAGTCATCGGAGTTGACCGGCAAGTTGGTATGCACATTGCCGTCACCTGCGTGCATATGCAGCGCGACGAATACGCGGCCGCGCAGCACCTTTTGCTGCTGGGTGCGCAAGGCATCGAGTATGCCGCTATAGGACTTGCCGGAGAACAGGGTCTCGAACTCGGTCAACAGCTCGTTCTTCCAGCTGACGCGCAGCGCGAAGTCGCGCATGGCGGTAAATACGGTTTGCGGCTGCTCGGTCGTGTTTTCCAGCGGTGCCTTGGGCCAGCGCTGGATATAGTCGGTAAAAGGCGCATCCATATTGTCCAGCAGCCATTGCCAGCGGTCGCGGGTAATCGCCAATAGCGACAGGGCGGCGGCGCGCCGGTCGCCGATAATCTCGTCGCTGGCCATGTCTATGCCCTGCTTGTCCAGCGGCAGCGGGCCATGGAACCATTCGCGCAGGGTGTCGATCAGGCGCAGCTTGTTGGCGATAGACAGCTCGATATTGATGCGTTCAATGCCGTCGGAGTAGTCGCCAAGGCGGTCCAGCGGAATCACCACGTCTTCGTTGATCTTGAAGGCATTGGTGTGGCGGGCGATGGCGGCGGTACGCGAGCGGTCCAGCCAAAATTTCTTGCGCGCCTCGGGCGTCACCGCGATAAAGCCTTCGCCGGTGCGGGCATTGGCAAAGCGCACCACGGCACTGGCGGCTTCGGCAACGGCGTTTTCGTCATCCGATACCAGGTCGGCAATCAGTACCATCTTGGGCCGGCCGCGCCCCTTGGCCTTGGTGGCGTAGTCGACCGCACGCACATAGCGCCAGTCCAGGTGTTCGAGCCCGGCCAGATGCACGCCTGCGCGCAGGCCGGCACCCGCCGGCTTGAAGTAGTCGGTAATCTCGACAATAGCCGGCGTGGCTTGGGCGACGGTGCCGAAAAACTCCAGACAGACGGTGCGCGTATGCGCCGGCATCTTGTGCAGCACGAAGCGCGCGCTGGTGATAATGCCGTCGCAGCCTTCTTTTTGCACGCCGGGCAGGCCGGCGAGGAATTTGTCGGTGACATCCTTGCCCAGACCCACCTTGCGGAAAGCCGAACCCGGTATCACCAGCTCCTCGCTGGAGACAACCGTCTGCATATCGTCCTTGAGGCGGCTGACGCGGAAGGTGGCGCTGTCAATATCGTGGATCTTGCCGTAGTTGTGGGCTAGTCGCTCGACGAACATCCAGTTTCCGTCCGGATCCACCATGCGCCAGGAGGCGAGGTTGTCCAGCGTCGTACCCCACAGCACCGCCTTTTTGCCGCCGGCATTCATTGCCACATTGCCGCCTATGCACGAGGCCTCGGCCGAGGTCGGGTCGACGGCGAAGACCAGGCCGGCAGCCGAGGCGGCTTCCGACACGCGTGCGGTGACCACCCCAGCGCCGCATTGTATGGTGGCGCGTTGGCCTTCCAGACCCGGCAAGCCGATGTATTCCACGCCTCGATGCTGATCCAGCTTCTCGGTATTGATCACCGCCGAGCGCCGGTCCAGCGGCACTGCGCCGCCGGTGTAGCCGGTGCCGCCGCCGCGCGGGATCAGGGTCAGCCCCAGTGCGATACAGGCGCGCACCAAGGGGGCGATCTCGGCCTCGCTATCCGGGCACAGCACCACAAACGGATATTCGACGCGCCAATCGGTGGCATCGGTTACATGCGATACCCGGGCCAGACCGTCGAACAGGATATTGTCGCGCCGGGTGTGCTTGCCCAGCGCCTTGAGGGCGCGGGCGCGCAGTTCGCGGGTTTCGCTGAACTGCGCTTCGAAGGTATTTACGGCGGCATGGGCCGCAGCAATCATGCGGCCGACAGTGTCATTGCCGTCGCGCCGGTTCTCGATTTCGCGCAGTCGGTGGCGCATGGCTTCGGTCAGGGCTGACAAGCGCTTGGGGTTGTCCAGCAGGTCATCGACCAGATAAGGGTTGCGGTCCACCACCCAGATATCGCCCAGCACTTCAAACAGCATGCGTGCCGAGCGGCCGGTACGGCGCTCGCCGCGCAAGGTATTCAGACTGTCCCACATCGGTTCGCCCAGCAGGCGGATTACGATTTCGCGGTCGGAATAGGAGGTGTAGTTGTACGGAATTTCACGGATGCGCGGATGGGCGGGGGCGTTCATCGAGGCTACCAGCGAGGAAGGAAAATAATGCTCTTATTCTATCCTAGATGTTGCGTTGCGAAAAACGGTGATGATGATAGGGGAATGGGGAATAGGGATCGGGGAACCGGGATCTGCGGCGTTGACGCGAGCGTGCTTGGCCGAAACACTGAAATCCGAGTCCCGAGTCCCGAGTCCCGAGTCCCGAGTCCCGAGTCCCGAGTCCCGAGTCCCGAGTCCCGAGTCCCGAGTCCCGAGTCCCGAGTCCCGAGTCCCGAGTCCCGAGTCCCGAGTCCCGAGTCCCGAGTCCCGAGTCCCGAGTCCCGAGTCCCGAGTCCCGAGTCCCGAGTCCCGAGTCCCGAGTCCCGAGTCCCGAGTCCCGAGTCCCGAGTCCCGAGTCCCGAGTCCCGAGTCCCGAGTCCCGAGTCCCGAGTCCCGACCGAGTCCCGAGTCCCGAGTCCCGAGTCCCGAGT
>NZ_RJTZ01000030.1:25808-25909 GCF_024343515.1 Aquitalea sp. S1-19
GTCCCGAGTCCCGAGTCCCGAGTCCCGAGTCCCGAGTCCCGAGTCCCGAGTCCCGAGTCCCGAGTCCCGAGTCCCGAGTCCCGAGTCCCGAGTCCCGAGTC
>NZ_RJTZ01000030.1:25929-26082 GCF_024343515.1 Aquitalea sp. S1-19
CGTGCTTGGCCGAAACACTGAAATCCGAGTCCCGAGTCCCGAGTCCCGAGTCCCGAGTCCCGAGTCCCGAGTCCCGAGTCCCGAGTCCCGAGTCCCGAGTCCCGAGTCCCGAGTCCCGAGTCCCGAGTCCCGAGTCCCGAGTCCCGAGTCCCG
>NZ_RJTZ01000030.1:26102-26211 GCF_024343515.1 Aquitalea sp. S1-19
CTGAAATCCCGAGTCCCGAGTCCCGAGTCCCGAGTCCCGAGTCCCGAGTCCCGAGTCCCGAGTCCCGAGTCCCGAGTCCCGAGTCCCGAGTCCCGAGTCCCGAGTCCCT
>NZ_RJTZ01000030.1:26231-31089 GCF_024343515.1 Aquitalea sp. S1-19
ATCCGAGTCCCGAGTCCCGAGTCCCGAGTCCCGAGTCCCGAGTCCCGAGTCCCGAGTCCCGAGTCCCGAGTCCCGAGTCCCGAGTCCCGAGTCCCGAGTCCCGAGTCCCGAGTCCCGAGTCCCGAGTCCCTATTCCCGGCTTTGGCTCATTGCCATCTGTCTTGCCACTTTGACCGCCTCGAACAGGCTGCCCGGATGTGCCCTGCCGGTGCCGGCCAGATCCAGCGCGGTGCCGTGGTCGACCGAGGTGCGGATAATGGGCAGGCCCAGGGTGATATTGACGCCGGCGCCGAAGCTGGCGTATTTGAGCACCGGCAGGCCCTGGTCGTGATACATGGCCAGCACCGCGTCGGCACGGGACAGCTTGTCGGGATTGAACAGCGTATCTGCCGGCAAGGGGCCGATCAGATTCATGCCTTCGCCGCGCAGCATGGATAGTACCGGCTCGATGACGTCTATTTCTTCACGCCCCATATGTCCGCCTTCGCCGGCATGCGGGTTGAGGCCTGCGACCAGGATGCGCGGCTGGCGGATGCCGAATTTGCTCACCAAGTCAGCATGCAGAATGCGGATCACCGCAGTCAGCATATCGCACTGGATGGCATCGGCAACATCGCGCAGCGGCAGATGGGTGGTAGCCAGCGCCACGCGCATGCCGCCGCCCGCCAGCATCATCACCACGCGCGGCGTTTGCGTGCGTTCGGCCAGATACTCGGTGTGACCGGTAAACGGAACACCGGCATCATTGATCACCCCCTTGTGTATCGGCGCAGTAACCATGGCGTCGAATTCACCGGCCACACAGCCATCAATGGCCACATCCAACGTTTCCAGCACATAAGCGCCATTGGCCGGGTCAAGCACGCCGGGCGTGACCGGCACATCCAGCGGCACATGCAGCACTTCCAGAACGCCGGGCGCCGGGCGCGCATCGGCTTGCCAGTCGTGCAGGACAACATCCAGCTTCAGTTGCCGGGCACGGCTGGCCAGCAGGGCTTTATCGGCAATTACGACGCAGCGCGCCGCCGTGTCTTGCGCGGCCAGCGCAAGCACCAGGTCTGGGCCGATGCCGGCAGGCTCACCGGCGGTAATAGCGAGAATGGGTTGCATGATGTATCTGCCGGGTTAGGGGGTTAGGGATCGGGGAGTTGGGATTCGGGAACCGAGGTGTTGACGTGGTTTGGCCGGTTTTAAACACTGAAATCCGAGTCCCGAGTCCCGAGTCCCGAGTCCCGAGTCCCGAGTCCCGAGTCCCGAGTCCCGAGTCCCGAGTCCCGAGTCCCGAGTCCCGAGTCCCGAGTCCCGAGTCCCGAGTCCCGAGTCCCGAGTCCCGAGTCCCGAGTCCCGAGTCCCGAGTCCCGAGTCCCGAGTCCCGAGTCCCGAGTCCCGAGTCCCGAGTCCCGAGTCCCGAGTCCCTTATTTCTCTTCCAGCTTGTCTTCGATAAAGGCCGAGTCTTTCAGCTGTTGCAGCCAGTCCTGATAGGCCTGTTCGGCCTTGCGCAGGCGGATTTCCTGTTTGACGGCCAGCTTTTCGCGCTCGCCGGATACGTCCTGGGTGCGTACTTCTTCCAGGCGGATCAAGTGCCAGCCGAACGGGCTGCGCACCGGTTCGCTGACCTGACCCGGCTTGAGCGCAATCATGGCGCGCTCGAATTCGGGCACGGTGTCGCCCTTGTTCATCCATGAAAGATCCCCGCCTTGTGCGGCGCTGCCGTCTTCCGAGAAGCGTTTGGCCAGATCCTCGAATTTGGCGCCCTGCTGCAGGCGGTCGCGCACTTGCTGGATGCGGGTGCGGGCATCGGCTTCCGATACCGCTTCATTGGTGCGTATCAGAATGTGGCGGGCGTGGTATTGCTCGACCATCATCGGTGCCGAACGGTCACGCCTGTCCTGCAACTGGAAAATATAGAAGCCCGACGGGGTGCGGATCACCTCGGTGTGACCGCCTTTGGGCAGGGTCTCCAGCAGGGCGACCAGATCCGGCGGCAAGGCCGTGCTGCTGCGCCAGCCTATGGCGCCGCCGTCCAGCGCATTTTTGGCATCCGAATAGCTGGCGGCGACCTGGGCAAAGGGCTTGCCGGCCTTGATGTCGGCCAGCGCACGCGCAGCCTTTTGTGCGGCCGCTTCCAGCGCCTTATTGTCGGCGCGTTCGGGCACGCTGACCAAGAGGTTGGCTAGCTGGTATTCGCTTTTTTGCGCATGCTGCGCACTTTTCATGACTTGCTCGACTTCCTGATCCGACACATTGGCCATGGACGAGGCGACGCGCTCTTTCAGGCGCTCCAGCAAGACTTCGCGGCGCAAATTGTCGCGAAAGGCATCGACGCTGCTGCCTTCCTTGACCAGACGGGCTTTGAGGCCGGCTACATCGGTATTGTTCTGCCGGGCCAGACGCGCGATAGTATCGTCCAGCTCGCTGTCGCTGACCTTGATGCCGTTATTGGCGGCATATTGCAGTTGCAGCTTCTCGCGCTCGATCTGGTCAAGCACCTGACGCTGCAGCACATTAGCGGCTGGCAGCGGTACGTTCTGGCGCTTGAGATTGGCCTCCACTTGCGCCAGACGCGCATTCAGCTCGGACTGGGTGATGGCATCCTTGGTCACCACCGCCACAATGCGGTCCAGCGTGATGATGGCAGCGGGAGCTTGCAGGGAGAACAGGCCGGCAATCAGGCCGGCGGCGAGTGTTTTTTTAATCATGGGCATGGTTAGCATCATTCGTTGGTTTTGCTATAGCCCGGGATCGCCAGGCGCAGGGTATCGCTTACTTTGCCGAAGCTGGACATATCCTTGAGTTCCAACTGGAACATCACCGAGGTCTTGAACTGGTCGATATCGGTGACGAAGCGCTGGCCCACCATGCGGAAGGTCCAGCAGCCGGCGTTATATTCAAAACCAGCCAGGGTGTCGAAGGCCTGCTTGGCGGCCAGCGAGTATTCCACCCGGCCGACGCCATAGAGCTGACGGGTAATCGGCCACTGGCCGGCCAGCTCGATCTGGCGGGTCGGATAGTTCACCGCTGTGCCATTCACTTCGACCAGCTCGTCCGGGTCGTAGCGGTAGCGCAGGCTGAGCGCCTTGCCTGCTTCCGGGTGGTAGCGCAGCGCGACATTGTATTTTTCGGTGCGTCCCTGCTGCGGGTTGTACTGGATGGCACCATCCAGCCGGATATCACGCGTCAGGTCGCCACCGACGGTGGCCAGAATGTCGGACACATTGTCGCGGACCGATTCGCTGTCATAGAGCCTGACCCGGTCTTCGCTGAAGTAGACGCGCTGGCCGATGCCGACGCGTAGGCGTTCCAGACCCGAGTCATTGTCGATATAGCTGGAGGTGACGGCAGCGGTGAGTTGATTGGCTTCGTTGATGCGGTCCCAGCCCGAGTAGCGGTTTTCGGAAAACAGCTGGGTCCAGTCAAAGTCATTGATCGAGCTATCGAAGTTGGGCAGTTTGCTCTGGTCGCGGTATGGGATATTGACGTAGTACAGGCGCGGTTCCAGCGTCTGGGTATGCGGGCTGCCGGCAAACTCGCTCTCGCGCTCGAAATAGAGACCGGAGTCGACACTGAAGGTCGGCGTGGTAATGCTTTCATTGCGGCTGCGCTGCTGGTCGGGTGTGCCGCCATAACGCCAGCCATCTAGTGCATATTGGCGGAAATTGACGCCCAGCTTGGGCTGGATATAGCCCCAGCTGGCATCGGCGCGCCAGCTTAGCGAGGGGTTGAGCATCAGGCGGTCGCCTTCCTGCAGATCGGGATGCGAGAAGCGGGTGGCCTCCGACAGCAAATTCCACGACAGGCCGGCCGGTAGCGTCTGTCCGCCATTGAGCGTGATCTGCGGCAGGCGCGCGTAAGGGATAGTGCCGCCGCGGGCATTGTCTATCAGCGTCTGGTAGCGCTGTGCGCGTATGGTTGCGGCCCCCCAGCCCAGGTTGTAGCTGGCCCAGGCCTGACGCTCGAGGTTGTCGCTGGACACCTGCGCCAGACGGTCGCTGAAATCGTCAAAATAATCATTGTCCGATACATAGCTGGCGTCGTAGCCCCAGCTCAATTCGGGCGAAATCTGCTGCCGGTGCTGGCCTTTCCACAGATAGCGGTGGGTGTCGGTTTCCTTGTCTTCTATCTGCTCGGTGTACATCTGGCCCTGATAGCCGGGTTGCAGATAGCGAAATTCTCCGCCCAGCATCAGGCCGCGCTTGGCGATATAGCGCGGAAAGATGGTCGCGTCGTAGTTGGGCGCGATATTCCAGTAGTAGGGGGTGGAGATATCCAGGCCCGCGCTGCCCACGCTGAAAGTCGGGAACAGCAGGCCTGACTTGCGCCCGCCATCCAGCGGGAAGTCCATCCACGGCGTATACAGCACCGGTACGCCGCCCAGGTACAGGCGGGCATTGCGCGCCACGCCGACATTGCGTGTGTAGTCGGCATCGACGGTGGTGGCTTTCAGGTACCAGGACTCGTCACCGGGGTCACAGGTATTGACCGTGGTGCGCTTCAGCTCGTAGTGCTTGTCGCCAAGTATTTTCAGCTCGTCGCTCTTGCCGCGCAGTACACCCTTGCCCTGCTGGAAGGCAAATACGGCATCGTCGGCGCTGCCTTGCTGGGTGGCCATCGAGTAGTCGAGCTTTTGGGACAGGATGTCGCTGCCCGGCTGGGTCATATGTACGCGGTCGCCGGCTTCGATCAGCTCGTTGCGCTTGACGTAGTAATTAAGCCAGTCCGAGGTAATGGTCTGGTCATCGCGGATGGCGACGACATTGCCGCGTGCCTTCAATTCATTGTCCATCTGGCCGGACAGCTCGTCGGCGGTGACAGTCAGCGAACCTGCCGGCAGGGTATCGGCCAGCGCAGGCGGCGCAA
>NZ_RJTZ01000300.1:0-1476 GCF_024343515.1 Aquitalea sp. S1-19
TTAAAGGTCACCCAGCAATTATTCGGACTGACGCCGGCCGAGTCCACGCTGGCGGTGCATCTGGCCAATGGTCTGTCGCTGGAAGAAGCGGCGGAAGAGTTGGGTATACGTCACAACACCGCGCGTGCGCATCTGCGCTCGATCTTTTCCAAGACCGGCGTGCGCCGCCAGACCGAACTGGTGCGCATCATGCTCAATAGTGTCAGTGCGCTGGGGCAGCATACGCTGGGTTGATTCAACATAAAAAACGGGCAGCACGCGTTAAAGCGTGCTGCCCTTTGTCGCTGCTACCGGATTTCAGCGGCTATGGTTAGGCGCGAAAATCAAGTTGCAATCCGCCCTGTTCAATCCAGATCAATCAGACGCAAGGTCTTGAAGTAAATGAAGCGATCGTAGGGCAGGGCAACAGTATTGCGCCACAGATACATGCCTGCCGACCAGTTGTAGGGCTGGGTTGCGCCGGCCTGTACATTTGGCCCCTTCTTGTCGACGATGACCTTGCCGTTGACGGTGATCTTCAGGATGCCCTTGCCGCCTTGCGAGGCTTCACGCTCGTCGAGGAAAGCTTCGATACGGACATGGTTTTCGCCATCCGGATCGATGCCGGCCAGTTGGCCGAGGCGCTGGCCACCTAGTTGTGGGTTGACCCGTGCGTCGAAGGATATCTCCAGCTTGTTTTTATCCTGAGCATCGCTATCGACCCCCATCAGCAGAGTCGGTCCATAACCTGGTGTTTTCAGCTGCCATACGGTCGCGCTGGATTCGCCCACCGGTGCCTTATGCCATGGTGTACTAAGGTTGCGGCCACCCATGCGGAACTTCATATCCCATGCAACATGCTTGCGTGTCGAAATCGGGAAGGCATTGACCTGGGTGCGTAGTTTCTCCTCGACGATGCCGTCGCCGGCAATCACGCCGATGGCGGTATAGCCATCCGTCTTGAAGACGCGATCCTTCACACCGTCGTTCTTCAGTTGCCAGCCCTGTACTACTTGGGATTGCTTGTTAACCGGATCCCACACATTGATGGTGTGGAGGTCAGAGCGCCCGGCTGTTGGGTTGTAGAACGGTTGGTTGCCGCTGAAGTCGTATGTGATCAGCGGTGCACCAATATCCACGCTAACCTTGCTGTTGCCGATCGTCGGCGTATAAGGCGACTTGGCCACATAGGTGGTGCCGACGACAGGTTCCGGTGTGACGGTCTCTTCAGGCTCGATCAGGCGGGCACTCTTGAAGTAGATAAAGCGGTCATATGGCAGCGCAACGGTGTTGTTCCACAAATACATGCCCATTGACCAGTTGTAGGGCTGGGTCGCGCCGGCCTGTACGTTCGGCCCTTTCTGGTCGACGATAACCTTGCCGTTGACGGTAATCTTGAGAAAACCCTTGCCGCCTTGTGCAGTTTCTCGCTCGTCGAGGAAGGTTTCGATGCGGACATCGTTTTCACCGTTAGGATCAATGCCGGCCAATTGGCCC
>NZ_RJTZ01000301.1:0-1462 GCF_024343515.1 Aquitalea sp. S1-19
CAAACCGACAAAGTGCCCTCATCCCTGCTGTTCCGTGCCGGCGGCGTCAATAGCGTGCGCGGTTTCGAATACGAGAGCCTGGGCGTTGCCGGCCCCAATGGCTCGGTCTTGGGCGGGCGGGTGATGGCAACCGGTTCGCTGGAATATCTGTTTACTGTTGCACCGCACTGGCGTCTGGGCCTGTTCCACGATATGGGTAATGCCGCCGATAGCTGGAAGCATTTCGAACTGGCCCGCAGCTTCGGCTTCGGTGTGCGCTGGCTAAGCCCGGTGGCACCGATCGCCTTTGATCTGGCGCGTGGCGATACCGACCGCAAATGGCGCTGGACCATGAGTCTGGGCCTGCCTTTCTGAACGAATACCGATGATGCCGAATACTGAGCCACCACCGCAGGATGCCCCTGCGCCCGAACCTTCCGCCCCGCGCCGGCGCTGGGGCCGGCGTATCCTGCTTGCCTTGCTGGCCATGCTGTTTGCCGTTTTCGGTGCACTGGGCTGGTTAACCGGCAGCGAAGCCGGCTTTGCCCGGCTGTGGCAGCTGGCGGCTCAGGCCAGTCAGGGTGCGCTATCGGTTGCCAGGGTCGAAGGCACCTTGTGGCGCGGCTTCCAGTTGCAAGGCCTGCGCTGGCAGACGCCGCTTAAGCGTATCGAGCTATCCCGTATCGCCTTGGATTGGCAGCCGGGCGCGCTGTGGCAGCGCAAGCTGATCATTAACCGGCTCGAACTGGGCAGTGTGCTGCTGGATGACCGTAGTCCCGCCTCGGGCGAGCCCTTAAGCGCGCCTGCATCGCTTGCCTTGCCGCTGGATATCGAGGTCAGCCATGTGTCCTTGCAAAGCTTGAGTCTGCAGCCGCAGGCACTGGTGTTCCAGGACCTGGCCGGCTCCTACCTTTATCAGGGTGGACAGCATGCGCTGGCGCTGGAGTCGCTGCATTCGCCCTGGGGCAGTGCCGCCGGTTCGCTGGCATTGGCGGCCGACGCGCCTTTTGCACTGGGCGGGCGGGTGGAGCTGGGGGGCGAACTGGATGGACGCAAGGTGCAGGCCTATGCCAACCTGGGTGGCTCCTTGCTGGCGCCCACACTTGCGCTCAAGGGAGAGGCTACCGGGGTGGTGGCCGAGGTGGACGGGCAGTTTGTGCCGTTTGCTCCGGTGATTTACCGCAAGATCAAAACCCTGTCGATACGGCTGGGTAATATCAATCCGGCCATGCTGTTTCCCGGCGCGCCGCAAGGGGATGTCAGCCTGATGCTGACCCCCAGCCAGCTCTCGGGTGCGCCACTGAGCGGTCGCGCTGAGGCGCACTGGCAGGCCGACCGCTTAAGCCGGCTCAATGCCTCTTTGCTATTGGGCGGCAACCGGTTGCAGGCCAGCGGCGCTTACGGCAAGCCGGGCGACAAGCTGCAACTTTTGTTGCAGGCCGACAATCTGGCGCTGCTGGGGCCCGCCTTTGCCGGGCGTGCC
>NZ_RJTZ01000302.1:0-1459 GCF_024343515.1 Aquitalea sp. S1-19
AAAAAACGACTTTTAGTGGCTGATAACGGATAAAAGCAGAACTTCCCTTAATCAGGGGCTGAAATTCCGAATGAAAATGTGGTAAAGTCTGCAACTTGACTGCATCTGCTGCAGTCTGGCCCCGGTGGTGAAATTGGTAGACACAAGGGACTTAAAATCCCTCGGCTTCGGCTGTGCCGGTTCGACCCCGGCCCGGGGCACCATCAAGCATTATCAATTGTTCCTAGTAGGTCCTAAAAGCCCGCATCCACAAAGGATTTGCGGGTTTTTTGTTTACTAGGTAGACCTAAGTCTTCCGATTGCTTCCAGCCATAAATGGGGGTATTTTGGGGGGTATCTTTCGGTTTGGTTAGAGAGGTACCCCCAAATGCCACTCGTAGCTCAGCAAGTCCGGAATGCCAAACCACAAGCCAAGAAATACAAACTTGCCGATGGCGGCGGATTGTATCTGTTGGTTGAATCCAATGGAGCAAAGTATTGGCGGCTTAAATATCGCTTTGGTGGAAAGGAAAAGGTTCTGGCGCTTGGCGTGTATTGTTCTCCGCCTGGTATCGATGCAAGCGGCAAGCTTCAAGCCGAGTCAGTTATGATGACACTGGCCGAGGCGAGGGGACAGCGTGAAGAAGCGAAAGCTACTCTTGCCAAGGGCATTGACCCAGGTTTGCTCAAAAAGGAGAAAAAACGGGATGCCTTACTTGCCGGCGAAAACAGTTTGGCTGCTGTGGCCCGCGAATGGCATAGCCGGAATTCTTCCCGATGGAGCCCTCAGCACAAGGAGCGCGTAATGCGCGAACTTGAGGCAGATATCCTGCCGTTTATCGGCGCAGTTCCCGTTGAAAATTTGAAGGCACGTGATCTACTCGCTGTGTTGCGAAAGGTCGAGGCGCGTGGTGTGCTTGACCTTGCCGGCAGACTACGACAACGTCTTGTCGGCATCATGCGCTATGCCGTGCAGACGGGGCGTATCGACAGTAACCCTGCCCTTGATCTGGATGGTGCGCTTGCCGTTTACGTTGAGAAACACCGCCCATCTTTAATGCTTGAACGCTTGCCTGAACTGGTGATGCGTATCGATGACTATCGTGGTCGAATTCTGACTAAGTCGGCATTGAAATTTTGCCTGCTAACCTTTGTGCGAAGTAGTGAAATGCGGATGATGCGCTGGGCAGAGGTCGATATGGTACGTGGTATTTGGATCATTCCACCGCAGCGAGAACTAATCGAGGATGTTCCTGACTCGCACCGGGGGGCGAAGATGAAAACGCCGCATATTGTTCCGCTGTCTAGGCAGACACTTGCTGTACTTGAGGACCTGCAAGCTATCACTGGCCGTTTCGAGCTAGTGTTTGCTGGCGATCACAATGTGGCTAAACCGATGAGTGAAAACACGGTCAACAAGGCACTGCGCACGATGGGGTACGACACCAAAACGGAAATATACGGGCACGGTTTCCGCACA
>NZ_RJTZ01000303.1:0-1458 GCF_024343515.1 Aquitalea sp. S1-19
TCTCGCGCAAGACCAGACGTAGCTGCCGCCCGCCCTGACGACTGGCCTTGAATGGTAGCAAGGGGCCATCGTCCAGTTCGCGTATGGAATTCAGACGCATCAGTGCCGCTTCATCCAGCCCGCCATCCACCCATACCAAGTACTCGTGCTCGTAATCGCGCGCATCCCGCGTTAAGCGGTTAGCCAACGCATCGTCCTGCGTTAGCACCATCAAGCCGCTGCTGTCCGCATCCAGCCAGCCAGCTTCTTGCAAATGGGTGCTACAACGGGAAAGCCAGGCCCAGCCGCTGCGGTCTTTGTCGCAGCGTGTCGCAGCTTGCAATAAAGGTAAAGGATTGGCGACGCCGGCGGGCTTATTCAGCAGCAGGGTTACACGGGAAGGCGGCGGCTGAATCTTGCTGCGCTCCAGCGTAATGGTTTGGGTGGCGCTGATGCGACTTCCCAGGGCTTGTACCGTTTCACCATCTACGCGGACAAAACCCATTTCTATGCATTCATCGGCTTCGCGTCGCGATGCGACCAGACCCAGTTCGGTCAGGCGGCGACTCAGGCGGATATCTTCTGACATGACAACTCCCGGCTAGGGACACTAGCCTCGACATTATAATGATTAAATTATATATTGTTCGATCGCATCAAATACTTCGTTTACAAATAAATCGACTCCATGCCCGCAGACCGTTTTAAAGACTTCAATGCCAAACTAGATGAAGCGCAAATGCACTACGCCATCAATCTGGGGGACGCGCTTGTCTGTCTTGAACATTTGCTGGCCCGGAAAGAGGCGCAGGATGCGCCGCGCCTCTTACAAGCCTTGCAGTTGCGCGGCCAGATACGGACGGCGCAAGGCCACTTTATGGTGGCCATGGAAGATCTGGTACGCGCCCAGCAGCTGGCAGTACAGGCCGCAGACAATCAGGCCGAAGCCCAGCTACTGTGTCTGATCGGCAATATCTACATCCTGCAAGGCTTGTATCCGGATGCGATGGGCATTTTGCTGGATGCTGTCCATACCCTGGAAAGCGGTGAGACCAGTACATGGCTGGCACGCGCACTGAATAGCCTGGGTTTTACCTACCATTTTCTCGGACAGCACGGCAAGGCGGTCTCCTATTTGGAGCGCAGCATACAGCTTGCCCGGGAAACAGGCGACCTAATGGTAGAAAGTCTGGCTTTAGACAGTCTGGCCAATAGCAAACTTGCCATGGGGCAAGAGCGCGAGGCGCTGGTCTATATCCGCCGCAGCATTTTACTGCTACGTAGTTTGGGCCATGCAGAATATCTGGCAGAGTACCTCGTTACACTGGCCAAGGCAGAGGATGGCGTGGGTGAAGACGGCAGCGCCAGCTTGCATGAGGCACTGACGCTGGCAAGACGCCTGCAACTGCCGCGGCACGAAGCCCAGACACTCTATTATATGGGGCTACGTCAAGTCAGATTAGGGCAACACAATGAGGC
>NZ_RJTZ01000304.1:0-1457 GCF_024343515.1 Aquitalea sp. S1-19
ATCCGGGACGGGTCAGCTACCCCAAACCGCCGCAGTTTCACGGCACCAGCTTCCTGAAACAGGCGCTGCTGGAGCTGGCACCCGACCCGGCCCTGCTGCAACAGCCGGTCACCGCTGCGGTTTTTGCCCGCGAAACCCGCGCCTTATGGGCCTACCTTGATCAGCTCCACCCCTTGCTGTGGCGCAAAGGTCAGGCCTTTGCCGCCTCAGGCGAACAAACGCTGCAGATGATGGCCGATGGCGAACTGCTGCTGGGCATCAGCTTCAACCCGAATGAAGTACCCAATCTCATCGCCGCCAAACGCCTGCCCAAAACCGCCTATAGCTATGGCCACAAGGACGGTACGCTGGCCAATGTGCATTTTGTCGCCATCCCGTTTAATGCCAGATCAGCCGCCGGCGCCAAGGTGCTGGCCAATTTCCTGCTCTCGCCCGAGGCGCAAGTCAAAAAGGCCGATGTCGCCATCTGGGGCGACCCTAGCGTACTGGACCCGGCCAAACTGCCGGCCGCGCAAGGTGCGGCCTTGCGGCAAAGCGCTGCGGGCAGCCTGCCAGCCAGCGTCAAGACACTGGCCGAACCACACGCCAGCTGGGTGGATGCGCTGGAAAAAGAATGGCTGCGCCGCTACGGCAAGGCAGGCGGCGCCTGAGCCATGCCCGTATTGACCCTGATACTGGTCGGCCTGCTGTTTGCCCTGCCGCTGCTGGCCGCCCTGCTGGCGGCGCTATGGCCGGCACTGTCCGGCGCGGCGCTAAGCGCGCTGATTACCGACCCGCAGTTTGCCAGCGCCCTCTGCGCCACGCTGATTTCGGCGCTTTTGGCTAGCGCGGCAGCGTTAGGCGGGGCGCTGCTGATTGCGCGCAGCCTGTACCACAGCCGTCTCTGGCTACGCTTAGGCGCACTGCTTTCACCTATGCTGGCCTTGCCGCATGCGGCATTTGCCATCGGGCTGGTCTTTCTGATTGCACCTGGCGGCATGCTGGTGCGCCTGTTTGCCGCCATCGCCGGCTTTCCCGTCGATGCGCCGGATTGGGTAACGGTCAACGACCCGCTGGCTCTGGCTCTGGCGCTGGCGCTACTCAGTGGATCGGCAGCCTTGTTGCTGGCGCTATTGTGGCTGGAGTACGGCACAGCGCATCCGGCCGTGGGCAGCCTGCTACTGGCACCGCTGATCCTGCCGCAAGTCTTGCTGGTGGCCGGCCTGTACCGGCTGGCGCTTCCCTGGCAACTGGAGGGCAGTATGTTCAGCGTCGCTTGGGCGCAGTTATTCTGGGTTTTTCCCTATATGGTGATTGTACTGGCGCCCGCCTACCGGCGTTTTGATGCGCGCTATCTGGTACTTGCGCGCGCATTGGGGCACTCGCGCCTGCAAGCCTGCTGGCGCGTCAAATGGCCCATGCTGGCACGCCCGATTGCCGCTGCCGCTGCCGTCGGTGTCGCGGTCAGCATTGCCCAA
>NZ_RJTZ01000305.1:0-1439 GCF_024343515.1 Aquitalea sp. S1-19
GGTGTTTAATTTCGGTTTCTACAATTTGACAAGTTAATGTCTGGTGGCCATAGCGAGGTGGTCCCACGCCTTCCCATCCCGAACAGGACCGTGAAACAACTTAGCGCCGATGATAGTGTGGCATTCGCCATGTGAAAGTAGGACACTGCCAGAAGCCCATATCAAAAAGCCCGACTCGATGAGTCGGGCTTTTTGCATTCCTGCACAGGTCCGGTATCGAGGCCAGCTGTGTGCAGATGCACAGGTGCTGTGGCTGGATGCTGAGCGAGGGCACTGGCGCCGCCGCATGGCTAACACGCCGGCACTGGGGCGCGGTAGAATGGCAGGCTGAATTTCCGTCTGGTCCCGAGTCACACATGAAACCGCATCCCCGCAACGCACGCATCAAGGGCGATCCTTTTGTTCCCAACCGCTTTATCTTTGGCGATGCCGTCGACGACAAGGGGCTGGAGCCTTATGAGTACATCGTGCACACCGAGGCACCGGCCTTTATCTGCCGTCTGGTCGGTAACGACAATATGCCGTTTGCCGGGCGTGAAGCGGAGGGTTTTGCCAGTGCCGTGCTATACGACGAAGCTGAAAACATCACCCACTATGTCTGCAATAGCGGTTTGCGCATGTTTGACTTCAATTTCATGGAGGAGCCGCCGACTGCCGCCGCCTTGCAGCGCATCTGCGACGAGGCCATGGCCTTGTACGATCGGCTGAACAAGGCTTATGCCGAGCGTGAAGCCAATCCGATGCAGCGCGAAATGCGTGTGATTCCGACCGAGCCTTTGCCGCCGGCCGAGCGTCAGGCCGCGATTGTCGGCCTGATGGACAAGGCGCGCGAGGCACTGGCCGAGCCTATGGCGCGCATGCAGCTGACGGCCGCCGTACAGCAGGTGCTGATGGGGGGCGATCAGGCGGTGTTTACCGAGGCCCAGCTGGGGCTATTGGCCGAGGCGCCGGTGCGCGAATTATTGGTCGAAACGGCACGGGGCGCGATTGCCCGTCCCGAGGTGGTGCGCCCGGATGGCAGCTTTGCATCGTTTGAATTGTGGGCTTTACCGCTTGCTTTCTCGCGTGCCAAGGGCGGGGTATGGTGGCATTACCCGTTGATGGAACGGGTCGAAGTGGCGCTGGCCGATGCGCTGGAAGTACCGGAAAAATCCATTTTGTGGGTTTCGCCCACCATTTTCACGCTGGACATGCTGAACGAGCGCGCCTGCCAGAGCCTTGTGCATCTGGCGCCGATTATGGATGCCGGTTGCGACTTCGCCCCGGCCGACCCCGAGGCATCGCGCGCCACCTTTGAGGCCGCCGACCAGACGCCGGATGCCCAGCTGGTGCTGGCCTGGATTCCGTTTCTGGCCGAGCGCGGGGTGCTGGGGCACGAGCAGGTGCGCAAGCTCTCGCGCAAGGCGCTGGATGCGGCGATGCCGCTGGTGCAGCATGCA
>NZ_RJTZ01000306.1:0-1422 GCF_024343515.1 Aquitalea sp. S1-19
GAGTCTGTGTTTCCAGATCCCGGCACTGATGCGCGATGGCCTGGCTATCGTGGTGTCGCCGCTGATTGCCTTGATGCAGGATCAGGTGGCCGCTTTGACCGAGCAGGGTATTGCTGCCGCCTGTCTTAACTCGGCAACCGAGCCGGAGGCGCAACGGCGCATCGCCCTGGATGCGCGCTCGGGTGCGCTCAAGCTGCTTTATGTGGCGCCCGAGCGCATGCTGACCCCGCGTTTTCTCGAATTTATGGCCGGGTTGGATATTTCGCTGTTTGCCATTGATGAGGCGCATTGTGTCAGCCAGTGGGGGCATGACTTCCGCCCCGAATATCAGCAACTGGGCGTGCTGGCCCAGCGTTTTCCTGCTGTGCCGCGTATTGCGCTGACGGCAACGGCCGATCCGCAGACCGAAGCCGATATCCTGCACTATCTGGGGCTGACGGGTGCGCCGGTGTTCAAGTCCAGTTTTGACCGGCCCAATATCTTTTATCAGGTCATTGAGAAGCACGAGGCCAAGAAGCAGGTGCTGGCCTATATCCAGCGCGAGCATAGCGGCGAGTCCGGTATCGTCTATTGCCTGTCGCGCAAGCGGGTCGAAGAGTTTGCCGCATGGCTGGCACAGAACGGCATTACGGCGCTGCCTTATCACGCGGGGATGTCGCACGAGGCGCGGGATGCTAATCAGCGCCGCTTTTTGCGTGAGGACGGGGTGGTGATGGTGGCGACCGTCGCCTTCGGCATGGGCATAGACAAGCCGGACGTACGCTTTGTCGCTCATGTCGACCTGCCTAAAAGCCCGGAAAATTTTTACCAGGAGTCGGGGCGCGCCGGGCGTGACGGGCTGCCTGCGTCCAGCTGGTTGTGTTATGGGCTGAACGATATGGTGCAGCTGACGCAGATGATCCTGAACTCGGAGATGGCTCAGCTGCAAAAGCAGGTCGAGCTGTCCAAGCTGGATGCAATGGTCGCTTTTTGCGAAACCGCCGCCTGCCGTCGCCAGCTTATCCTGGCGCATTTCGGTGAGGCGGGGCAGCCGTGCGGGCATTGCGACAATTGCCTGCACCCGCCGGTCACGTTTGATGCGACGCTGGCCGTGCAAAAACTATTGTCGTGTATCTGGCGGGTCGGGCAGCGCTATCCGGCCAGCCAAGTCATCGATGTGCTGCTGGGGCGCAGCAATACTCACGTGCAGCAAGCAGGCCATGACCAGCTCTCTACCTTCGGCATAGGCAAGGAGTATTCGCAGCGGGCATGGCGTTCGCTGGTGCGCCAGCTGGTGGCAAGAAAAATCATCGAGGTTGATGTCGTGCGCGGCCAGTCGCTGGTGTTGACCGAATCCAGCCGCAGCATTCTTAAAGGGCAGGAAAAAATCTTCCTGCGGCCGCTGGCCGACGACAGCCGGGCCAAAGCCGGTAGCGCCGAGCA
>NZ_RJTZ01000307.1:0-1400 GCF_024343515.1 Aquitalea sp. S1-19
TAAGGTTGGCGGAAACGATTCGAAGCAAGCGGTTCTCCCGTGTTATCCTTGCCGGCAAATTTTTTGGCCGTACAAGGCTGTGTCCAGTTTGAGGGGTGGGTTATGAGCGATTTTCGACAGGATTTTATTCGTTTTGCACTCGAAGGCCAGGTGCTGAAGTTTGGTGAGTTCACCACCAAAGCCGGCCGCAAGTCGCCTTATTTCTTTAATGCCGGCCTGTTCAATGATGGCGCCAGCACGCTGGCACTGTCGCGTTTTTACGCCGATGCGATCCAGGCTAGCGGCATCGAGTTCGACATGCTGTTCGGCCCGGCCTACAAGGGCATTATCTTGGCAGCGGCGACCTCGATGGCACTGGCGGAAAAAGGGTGCAATGTACCGTTTGCCTATAACCGCAAAGAAGCCAAGGACCATGGCGAAGGCGGCGTACTGGTTGGCGCGCCGCTCAAGGGCAAGGTGCTGATCATCGACGACGTGATCACGGCCGGCACCTCGGTGCGCGAGTCCATCTCCATGATCCGTGCCGCGGGGGCCGAGCCTGCCGGTGTGGCTATTGCTCTGGACCGTATGGAGCGCGGCACCGGTGTTTTGTCTGCCGTGCAGGAAGTCGAACAGCAGTATGGCTTGCCGGTTGTTGCCATCGCCAATCTGGGCGATCTGATGACCTTTATCGAAGGCAGCGACGAACTCGCCCGCTATCTGGAGGCGGTCAAGGCCTATCGCGCCAGCTACGGCGTCGACGCCTGATGCGGCAGGGAAGCCGGCCTTACTGGGCGGCTTCCTTGTTTTGCCAGGCTTGCTGCAACTGGCTGGTGGCATTGCTCATGGCCTCTTCTGCTGCCGTGAGCGTGCTTTGGGCGCTGGCTAGTTCGGCGCTGGCATTGGCGAGTGCATTTTGCGCGTCGGCCAGACGTTGTTCGGCCAGTGTGTGCTTGCTCTTGCTGGCTTGCATGCGCAACTGGCTGTTCTTCAGATTGCCATCGGCGTTCTGGTAGGCCATTTGTGCGGACAGCAGGTTTTCATTGACGCCGGCAAAGCACGTTGTGGCAAAGCCTGCGAGCAGTAAGGCGAGTAATTTCTGGCGCATGATGGATCCCGTCCTGATTATTTAGGCTGATTATCGCAGACAGTGGGGGCGGGCAGCCAGCCGGAATGAATATGAAAAATCCCCTGACAGTATGAGCCGTCAGGGGATTTTTCTGCCGCGCTAGCGGCGTGTACTGGTGGGTCGTGCGGGATTCGAACCTGCGACAAACGGATTAAAAGTCCGCTGCTCTACCAACTGAGCTAACGACCCCCCATAAAATCAGGGTTTCTTTTATGATTTACCGGCTTGCGCCAATGCCTCACAAGAGAGAACGAGACTATACCGACAGCGCGCCGTCCAGTCAACCGCTTTC
>NZ_RJTZ01000308.1:0-1397 GCF_024343515.1 Aquitalea sp. S1-19
ACCACGATCCTGGCTATCGGTACTGTGCTAGCTTCCATTATGGGGACCACCGGTGCGGCGATGCTGCTGATCCGCCCATTGCTCAAGGCCAACGACAACCGCAAGCACAATGTGCATGTAGTCGTGTTCTTCATCTTCCTGGTTGCCAACGTCGGTGGCGGTCTGACCCCGCTGGGTGATCCGCCGCTCTTCCTCGGCTTCCTCAAGGGTGTGACCTTCGGCTGGACCTTGCAGCATATGGCCTTGCCGGTGCTGCTGACTTCGCTCTCCCTGCTGGCGATTTTCTTTGCCGTGGACAGCTACTTCTTTGCCAAGGAAGGTGTGTTGCCGGTCGACAAGACCAAGGACAGCCCGATCAAGATCCACGGCAAATTCAACTTCTTCCTGCTGGCAGGGGTTGTCGGTGGTGTGCTGCTGTCCGGTTTCTGGAAGCCAGGTATCAGTTTTGATGTGATGGGCACGCATTGGGAACTGCAGAATATCGTACGCGATGTGCTGTTGCTGATGATCGCGGCGGTCTCGCTGAAACTGACGCCCAAGCAAGTGCGTGCCGGAAACGATTTCAACTGGGACCCGATTCTGGAAGTCGGCAAGCTGTTTGCCGGTATCTTTGTCACCATTGCTCCAGTGATTGCCATTCTCAAGGCCGGTACCGATGGCCATCTGGCACCATTGGTGCATATGGTGTCGGACAGTTCGGGTGCGCCGATCGATACCATGTATTTCTGGATGACGGGTGTCTTGTCCAGCTTCCTGGATAATGCGCCGACCTATCTGGTGTTCTTCAACCTCGCGCATGGTGATGCACAGACCATGATGGGGCCGATGGCGGATACCTTGCTGGCCATTTCCATGGGTGCGGTCTTTATGGGCGCCAATACCTATATCGGTAATGCCCCCAACTTTATGGTCAAGGCCATTGCCGAGCAGCGTGGCGTGAAAATGCCTAGCTTCTTCGGTTATATGGGCTGGTCCATCTGCTTCCTGCTGCCGGTATTCGGCATCCTGACGCTGGTATTCTTCTGATGGGAATGATCGGGGCGGGTTTGAATTTAAGCCTGCCTTGATTAAGGTGTAAAGATTGCCCGGCAGGCTAGCGCTTGTCGGGCTTTTTATCGGGCTTTTTATCGGGTTTGTTTGGCGAGGGAAATAAATAGAAGAGGGGGGAGCAGAATATGGACGATAAAAAAGCCATTGAGCAAAACTCAATGACTTAAATATCTGTTGGTGCCCAAGAGAAGACTCGAACTTCCACACCCTTGCGGGCGCTAGGACCTGAACCTAGTGCGTCTACCAATTCCGCCACCTGGGCCTCGCTTTACTGTATGATCTGCGCTACATTGCTGTAACGAAGTGCGAATTATATTGACCTAGCCGAGGAAGTCAATGCCTGCCAC
>NZ_RJTZ01000309.1:0-1374 GCF_024343515.1 Aquitalea sp. S1-19
CGCGCCGCAGGACTGGGTGAAATTGCAGGTCAGTCGTCTGGGGGTTGATGCCGCGTATGGCCTGCCGGCCAGCCTTCCTGCAGAGAGCTTGCGGCTGCTATGCGTCGGCCGGCTATGCCCGGCTAAGGGGCAGCATCTGTTGTTACATGCAGTGGCACGGCTGCGTCGTGCAGGGATTAAATTGTCGCTGTTGATGGTCGGTAACGGGCCGACAGAGTTGTCTTTGCGTGCCGAGGTGGGACAGCTTGGGCTTGACTGTGTTCATTTTGCCGGGGCGCTGGGAAGAGAGGCAGTCAGGCACAGCTATTCGCAAGCCGATGTATTTGTTCTGCCAAGTTTCGCCGAAGGGGTGCCGGTTGTATTGATGGAAGCGATGGCAAGTGGCCTGCCTTGCGTGAGCACTCGTGTCGCCGGTATTCCTGAACTCCTTATTGATAACCAAACAGGTTTACTTGTACCGCCTGGTGATGAGGACGCACTGTTTGAGGCGCTTTGGCGGCTTGCAAGCAGCCCCGATTTACGCAGTCGCTTAGGGGCACATGCACGCGCCTGGGTGCGAGAACACTATGCTTTTGAGCGTAATCTGGACCAACTGGCAGGCTGCCTGCTGGCGATAGGTCGGGAGGGAAAGCATGCTTGAACGTGTCAAGAGCTGGATGCGGGCGTGCTTGCGCCGGCAGGCGCTGGAACGAAATCAGCTGGTCTGGTTGTACCGGCGGGTTTGTCGGCCACATGGAGCCGAGTGGGCCGACTATCTGCGTATGCATGGCGGATTACACCGGATAGGGGCGCTTTGCGAGATCAATATGAACGTCACGATCACTGATCCTGCCTATGTTTGCCTGGGACGTAATGTCCATCTATCGGGTTGCACGCTATTTGGTCATGACGGTAGCGTCGGCATGGTCAATGCAGCGTTGGGACTTGAGCTTGACCGGGTTGGCAAGGTTGATATTCGGGACAATGTATTTATTGGCCATCAGGCCGTGATTTTGCCGGGTGTGACCATCGGGCCGAATGTCATTGTCGCGGCCAATGCCGTGGTTAGCTCCAGTGTACCGGCTGGCGTGGTTGTTGGTGGCGTTCCTGCACGGGTGTTGTGTACCTTGGACGAATGGGTCGATCGGGTGAAGATGGCTAACACGGACTTGCCATGGGCGGACGAATTTATGCACTGCCGTCTTGCCGGTATGCCGGAGTCCGCTGCTTTGCGGACGCAACGCGCACGCTATTTTTATGGGGAGGCGCGCCTCGATGAATGAATACCTCCTGTTCGGAGTGCAGTTTTTTGGCGCGTTAGCCGCGCTGCTGGCTTTGCCGGGCACGTTAACGCTCTGGCGCTGGACGCGTGCAGCGAGGAGAAAGCCGCACTCC
>NZ_RJTZ01000031.1:0-29532 GCF_024343515.1 Aquitalea sp. S1-19
AGCGCCAGCGCCAGAGCCAGAGCCAGCGGGTCGTTGACCGTTACCCAATCCGGCGCATCGACGGGAAAGCCGGCGATGGCGGCAAACAGGCGCACCAGCATGCCGCCAGGTGCAATCAGAAAGACCAGCCCGATGGCAAATGCCGCATGCGGCAAGGCCAGCATAGGTGAAAGCAGTGCGCCTAAGCGTAGCCAGAGACGGCTGTGGTACAGGCTGCGCGCAATCAGCAGCGCCCCGCCTAACGCTGCCGCGCTAGCCAAAAGCGCCGAAATCAGCGTGGCGCAGAGGGCGCTGGCAAACTGCGGGTCGGTAATCAGCGCGCTTAGCGCCGCGCCGGACAGTGCCGGCCATAGCGCCGCCAGCAGGGCGGCCAGCAGCGGCAGGGCAAACAGCAGGCCGACCAGTATCAGGGTCAATACGGGCATGGCTCAGGCGCCGCCTGCCTTGCCGTAGCGGCGCAGCCATTCTTTTTCCAGCGCATCCACCCAGCTGGCGTGTGGTTCGGCCAGTGTCTTGACGCTGGCTGGCAGGCTGCCCGCAGCGCTTTGCCGCAAGGCCGCACCTTGCGCGGCCGGCAGTTTGGCCGGGTCCAGTACGCTAGGGTCGCCCCAGATGGCGACATCGGCCTTTTTGACTTGCGCCTCGGGCGAGAGCAGGAAATTGGCCAGCACCTTGGCGCCGGCGGCTGATCTGGCATTAAACGGGATGGCGACAAAATGCACATTGGCCAGCGTACCGTCCTTGTGGCCATAGCTATAGGCGGTTTTGGGCAGGCGTTTGGCGGCGATGAGATTGGGTACTTCATTCGGGTTGAAGCTGATGCCCAGCAGCAGTTCGCCATCGGCCATCATCTGCAGCGTTTGTTCGCCTGAGGCGGCAAAGGCCTGACCTTTGCGCCACAGCAAGGGGTGGAGCTGATCAAGGTAGGCCCATAAGGCGCGGGTTTCGCGGGCAAAAACCGCAGCGGTGACCGGCTGTTGCAGCAGGGCCGGGTCGGGTGCCAGCTCCAGCAGCGCCTGTTTCAGGAAGCTGGTGCCGTGAAACTGCGGCGGTTTGGGGTAGCTGACCCGTCCCGGATGGGCCTTGGCAAAGGCCAGCAGGCTGGCCATGGAGTCTGGCGGCGCGGGAACACGGCTGCGATCGGCAATGAAAGTCAGCTGGGCGCCGCCCCATGGCGACTCCAGGCCCTGGGTGGGCTCGGCAAAGTCGCGTTCTACCGGCTTTTTCAAATCGACATAGCGCCAGTTGGGCAGGGCTCGGGCAAAGGGCGCCGACAACAGCGCCTGATTTTTCATGGCGCGGAAGTTTTCGCCATTGATCCAGACCAGATCGACGCTGCCGCCTTGCATGCGTCCGGCGGCTTTTTCCGCCGCGATGCGACGGATGACTTCGGCGGTGTCGGCAGTTTTGACATGCTTGACGCTGACGCCGTAGCGCTTTTGCGTTTCGTTGCCGGCCCAGGCGATATAGCGGTTAATCGCCTCGCTACCGCCCCAGGCATTGAAATAGACGGTCTGGCCGCGCGCTTGCGCCAGGGTCTGGTCCCAGTTGGCACGGGCGGCGGGGCTGAGCAGGCTCAGTATCAGGGTGGCAAGTAGCGTGTATTTCATGGCGGTCCTGTCAGTGCTGCGGGTTGTGGCAGGCGCGGCGCAGAAACCAGCGTGCCAGACGCAGCGCCCATGCCGGGGTATGGGCTTGCTGCCAGAGGCCGGCGACGGCTTTGTTGCCCTCCATCCAGGTTGGGTAGCCGTGCACGGTGGCCAGTACCTTCTTCAGCCCCAGTCCGTGCTTCATGGCCAGTGTCCACTCGGCCAGCATGTCGGCGGCGTGTTCGGCCACAATACTCACCCCTAAAATGCGGTCGCTGCCCTTGGCGGTCAGTACCTTGATAAAGCCGTGATTGGCCTCGTCGGCAATGGCGCGATCGAGCTCAGCCAGATCCAGACGGGTGGTTTCATAGGCGATGCCTTGTGCCTGCGCTTCGTTTTCGTTCAGGCCGATGCGGGCCGCTTCGGGCGAGGTAAACACCGCCATCGGCACCAGACTATGGTCGCTTTTAAAGCGGCGCAGACCCTGCAAGGCATTGGTCGCGGCGATCCAGCCCTGTTGTGCTGCCATATGGGTGAACTGGTAGGGGCCGGCCACATCGCCACAGGCGAAGATGTGCGGCATGCGTGTTGCCAGCGTGTCGTCCAGTATCAGTTTTCCGTCTTCCAAGAGCCCCAACTGCTCCAGCCCGAAACCGCTTAGCCGCGCCTTGCGTCCGGTGGCAAGCAAAACCTGATCAAACGCCAGTGTGTGCGCCTGACCTTGCTGGCTGTAGCTCAGCTGCTTGTGGTCGTTGGCCTGGCTGAACTGATGGAGGATGGCGTGACAGACGACATTCACCCCGTCCGCCTGCAGTGCCGCGCTGATGCTGTTTGCGGTATCGATATCGTCGCGCGGCAAGAGTTGCGCGCCGGCTTCAAGCAAGGTGACACGGCTACCCAGGCGGGCAAAGGCCTGCGACATTTCGCAGCCTATGGCACCGCCACCGATTACCAGCAAGTGGCCAGGCAGGGTGCTGAGCGACCATAGCGTTTCCGAAGTCAGCGGCTCGCAATCGTCCAGCCCCGGTATGGACGGAATGGCCGGTGCAGCGCCGGTTGCGATAATGATGGCGCGCGCGTTGAGCGTGCGCTCGCCCACCTTGACCTGCCATGGCGAGATAATCTGCGCCTTGCCCTGTATGCATTCGACCCCCAGTGCCGTGTAGCGTTCGATCGAATCATGTGGCGCGACGCGTGCAATGACGCGCTTCACCCTCGCCATTACCTCGCTAAACGGTGCTTGCAGGCTGCCGCTTAAGCCGTAATCGGCAGCGTGGCGCGCCTCGTGTGCCAGTCTGGCCGAGCGTATCAGGGCCTTGGAAGGAATGCAGCCGGTGTTGAGGCAGTCGCCCCCCATCTCGCGCGCTTCGATCAGTGCCACGCGCGCGCCGGCGGCCGAGGCGATATAGGAGGCAACCAGCCCGGCCGCGCCGCCGCCTATCACCACCAGATTGGTGTCGAACCGCTTGGGCTTAGTCCAATGGCGCAAGCGCGCCTGCTTGCGGTAGCGGCGCAGCAGCGCGCTGCTGGCTAGCGGCAGGATGGCCAGCAGAATGAAAGAAGCCAGCATCAGCGGCGACAGGATGCCGGATACGCTTTGCAGCGTGCCCAGTTGCTCTCCTGCATTTACATAGACAAGGGTGGCCGGCAGCATGCCAAGCTGGCTGACCCAGGCATAGGTCGACACGCGCATGCGGGTGAGCCCCATGACCAGATTCACGACGAAAAAGGGAAAGAGCGGTGCCAGACGCAGGCCGAACAGATAGCCTTTGCCTTCTTGCGAGATGCCAGCGTTGACTGTGCGCATGGTCTTGGCGAAACGGCGCTCGACACTGTCGCGCAGTAAATAGCGCGCCGATAAAAAGGCCAGAGTGGCGCCCAGTGTGCTGGCAAAGGAAATGATGAGGGTGCCGGCAGCCAGACCAAATAATGCGCCACCCAGGAGGGTAAGCAAGGTCGCGCCGGGAAGCGACAGGGCGGTAGCCAGTACATAAAGCGCAAAATAGATGGCTACGCCGGCAAAATAGTGGGCCTCTACGGCGCTGCGCCATTGTCCCAAATGTGTATGGATGCGCTCAAGACTCAGCCATTCGCTGCCGCCCAGTGCGAAAAATGCCGCGATCAGTGCACAAAGGGCCAGTGCCAGCACCAGACGTAAAAAAGCGTGTTTGCTCATGGCGCACTTGTCTTGCCGTAGGAGAGGGTCGGTATTTTAACTGCTAATCATGTGCAGCTGGTTTTTATCAGACCAATGGAGTTGGCATTTTGGGCGCGCCGGTTTCATCGGTGAAAAACAGGCAAAAAAAGGGTGGCACAGGAAAATTCTGTGCCACCTGGTGTTTAGCGGGCAAGTTGCGGAAACAGGCGGTAAACCCCGTCCACGATAATTTCTACCGATAGTGCGGCCAGGATCATACCCATGACCCGGTTGACGATATTGATGCCGGTCTGGCCTAAGATGCGGCCGATGGGCGTTGCCAGTACCAGAGTGACATAGCAGGCGGCCGCCACCAGCAGACCGCTGATGATCAGCGCCAGCAGTTGCAGCCAGCCTTTGGCGGCACTGGCGTAAATGATGACCGTCGACATCGTACCTGGCCCCATCATCAGCGGGATGGCCATAGGCACGACCGCGATATTGGTTTTGGCTTCGGCTTCTTCGCGTTCTTGCTTGGTCGTCTTGGTGGGGGACGATTTGGCATTCATCAGCGAGATGGCGATCAGCATCAGCAGCATGCCGCCGCCAACCTGGAATGAGCCGATGCTGATACCCAGAAATTTAAGCAGGGCATCGCCGACCAGGGCAAAAACGATCATCACGATGGCGACGGTCGACGCCGTTGTTTTGGCGATGGATTTACGTTCTGCTTGTGACGAATTCGGGGTAAGACTGATAAAAACAGGTATTGCACCCAGCGGATTAACCAATACGAGCAATGCGGTAAATATTTTAATGATTTCAAGTTCCATGGCACGGATCATACCTCTGTCAGGTAGAAATCTCATTCAGACTAGGGACGAGAACAGACACGCTCGCGTCAATGCCTAGGCTTGTGAAGGAAAATAGCACGCCAAGCCTGATGGTTTTGGCTGGCATGGTTGGCATTCAATATGCTTAAAGTAGCAGGTTTTTGGGGTGCTGCTGTGCAAGAGGAGGGGCCGCAGATAAGCGCGGTGTCTGAAGGGCATCAGGTGTTTGCGTTAAAACGCAAGCTGAACCTGATGCCGTTTGCTGGATGAGGGGATGGTAGCCGCCTGCGTGCTATCGCGTCAGGAGTTGCTTGTAATTGTCTTCGTTAAACCCGACCAGTAGCAGCGTGCCGTATTCAAGCACCGGGCGCTTGATCAGCGAGGGTTTTTCCATCATCAGTGTGATGGCTGTATCCATGCTATCGGCGCGCGTTTTGTCATGGTCGCTCAGGGCGCGCCAGGTGGTGCCTTTACGGTTGATCAAAATGGTCAGATCCGTGCGCCCCAGCCAGCGTTTTAGGGTGGCCTCGTCAATGCCCTGTTTTTTAAAGTCGTGGAAACCGGCGTCGACTTGGTGTTCGGACAGCCACAGGCGGGCTTTTTTTACCGTGCTGCAATTAGGAATGCCGTAAAGGGTGATCATGGTGACTGGGCTTATTTAAGGGTAAAACCGGCAAAGTCCGGAAGATCGGGGTTGCTGGCCGGGGTGGGCGTTGGTCTGGGTGTTTTATTTTTTTCTGTGGAGTGGTTGATCAGCCAGTACAGATTGGTCGGCGAATCGGCATTTTTCATGGCCTCATCCAGGCTGATCTGCCCGGCATTGTAAAGCTTGAACAGTGATTGCTCGAAGGTCTGTGCGCCATCGGACATCGAAGCCTCGATGGCATCCTTGATTTTATCTACGTCACCATTGCGGATCAGTTCGGCAATGTGCGGCGTATTGATAAGTAATTCGACGGCCGGTATCAGTTTGCCTTGTGGGGAGGGGACTAGGCGTTGCGAAATGACGGCCTTGAGTGAGACCGAGAGATCCATCAGCAATGCCGTGCGCGACTCCGTCGGGAAAAAACTGATGATACGGTTGAGCATGTGATAGCTATTGTTGGCATGTAGTGTGGTGATGCATAAATGGCCTGATTGGGCGTAGTTGATGGCATGGGTTAATGTTTCTGCATCGCGGATCTCGCCTATCATCAGCACGTCGGGTGCTTCGCGCATTGCATTTTTCAATGCGGCAGTATATGAGTGGCTGTCTATGCCGATTTCGCGCTGATTGATGATGGATTTCTGGTGGTTGAACAGAAACTCGACAGGGTCTTCGATCGTCAGTATGTGGCCGCTTTGCGTCTGGTTGCGCAGGTTGAGCATGGCTGCAACGGTCGAACTTTTCCCTGAGCCGGTTGCGCCGACGACGATAATCAGGCCGCGCTTGTGGCGGATCAGTTCCTGTAGCGTGGCGGGCAGGTTGAGTTCGTCAAGTGAAGGGATTTTGGGCGCGATATGGCGGATAACCATTGCGACCGTGCCGCGCTGGCGGAAGATGTTGACGCGGAAATTGCCCAGTCCTTCGACTTGGCGGGCAAAGTTCATTTCCATTTCCCGTTCAAAATCCTCAATTTCACGATCGTTCATCAGGCTGTATGCCAGATGCTGGACGTTTTCCGGGCTAAGCGGTTTGTCGTTGACTGGCCGTACCGTGCCATCAATTTTGATCTGGACGGGTGCAAAACTGGTGTAAAAGGTGTCGCTGGCTTTTTTTTCGGCCATCAACTTCAAGAAAGGCAGCATCAGCATGGGTGAACTCCGGCTGCAGAGGTGGCTGTTTCGATGTAAAACCCCGGGGCGCCATCAGCAGGGCGCGACCGGGGTTTGAGGTGGTTTGGCTTCGTGTCAGCTTAGGCTGTTTTGCCGGTCTGTTCATCGCGCAGGGCGCGGCGCAGTATTTTGCCGACGTTGGTCTTCGGTAGTTCGTCGCGGAATTCGACAGACTTGGGCACCTTGTAGCCGGTCAGATTCTGGCGGCAGTGCTCAAGCACGGCATCGCTAGTCAGTGCCGGGTCTTTGCGTACCACAAAGACTTTAACGACTTCGCCCGAGCGCTCATCGGGAATGCCGATACAGGCAACTTCCAGTACGCCAGGGTGCAGCGCCACCACATCTTCAATTTCGTTCGGGTAAACATTAAAGCCGGACACCAGTATCATGTCTTTTTTGCGGTCTACCAGTTTGACGAAGCCGTCGGGGGTGATGATGGCCATATCGCCGGTAGCGAGGAAGCCATCCTTGTCGATCACCTTGGCTGTTTCATCGGGGCGCTGCCAGTAGCCTTTCATGACTTGCGGGCCTTTGATGCACAGTTCGCCAGCTTCGCCTTGGGCAACTTCTTTGCCGTCCACATCACGGATCTGGATGTCGGTAGATGGTACGGGCAGACCAATGGTGCCGTTATAGTCTTTCAGGTTTAGCGGGTTCATGCAGGCGGCCGGACTGGTTTCGGTCAGGCCGTAGGCTTCTATCAGGGTGACCCCGGTCGTTTGCTTCCAGCGCTCGGCAACCGCACGCTGCACCGCCATGCCGCCGCCCAGCGACAGGCGCCAGCTGGAGAAATCTATAGTCTTGAATTCCGGATTGTTCAGCAGGGCGTTGAACAGTGTATTCACCCCGGTAATGGCGGTGATTTTGTACTTTTTCAGTTCCTTGACGAAACCGGGGATGTCGCGCGGGTTGCTGATCAGGACATTCAGCGCGCCGATTTCGGTAAAGGCCATCAGGTTGGCGGTCAGCGAGAAGATGTGGTAGAGCGGCAAGGCGGTGACGATGACTTCCTGGCCCTCGCGTATGCCCGGTTTGATCCATGCGCCGGCTTGCAGCATGTTGGCGACAATATTGCGGTGTAACAGCATGGCGCCTTTGGATACGCCGGTGGTGCCGCCGGTGTATTGCAAGAAGGCGATGTCTTCATGCCCGATATCGACCTTGCGGTAAGCTTGCTTGCTGCCTTTGTCTAGCGCGTCGTTGAAGCGGACATGACCGGGCAGATGCCAGGCAGGAACCATCTTCTTGATTTTGCGTACGACGAAGTTGACGATGGCGCCTTTGGGGAAGCCCAGCATATCGCCAATGGAGGCGATGATGACGTTTTTTACTTTGGTGCGGCGGATCACGTCTTCCAGCACGTTGGCGAAGTTTTCCAGAATAACGATGGTTTCGGCGCCGGAATCGTTAAGCTGGTGTTCCAGTTCGCGCGGGGTGTAGAGCGGATTGACGTTGACGACGGTGCAGCCGGCGCGCAAAGTGCCGAAAACTGCAACGGGGTACTGCAACAGGTTCGGCATCATCAGGGCGACGCGGTCGCCCTTGGCGAGCTTGAGGGTGTTTTGCAGGTAGGAGGCGAAGTGACTGACCTGCTGGTCCAGTTCGCCGTAGCTTAGTACCTTGTCCATGCAGGCTACGGCAGGACGATCGCGGAATTTGCTTACACTGGCGTCAAAGACCTCGACAATAGACTTGAATGTATTGATGTCGATTTCGTGAGCGACGCCTGCCTGATAATTCTTGAACCAGACTTTTTCCATATCCTGTTGTTTCTCCATCGTGTTCTTGGTGGCCGGTATACGCGCACCGGTGCTCTTTTTCTGCAATTTACCTTAACTGAATGGCTAGTGCAAAATTGTCGCCTGCCATGTCGGTGAGGTGTGGTATGCAATACAGGCTTGGCGTTTTCTTTTTGCGCTGAATGGGTTACACTAACCGATATTTAGTGATGGGCGGTTCGCCCATTTTTTATTTGTGGAAAATGCAATGGATGTACGTCTGCTGTTGGAAAATACCCTGCCGGGCCTGGGTTTTGAGTTGGTTGATGTCGAGCTGACCCCGGGTGGTGGCTTGCGTGTTTTCATGGACAAAGAAGGTGGCGTAACGATTGAGGACTGTGTGTCGGTCAGCAATCACATGACCCGTTTGTTCATGGTGGAGAATATCGATTACAGCCGGCTCGAGGTATCGAGCCCAGGTCTAGATCGTCCTCTGAAAAAGGAGGCCGATTTTGTGCGTTTCGCGGGACAGCTTGCCAAGCTGCGCACACGTCTGCCCGTAGAGCAGCAAAAGAAATTTACCGGTCGTCTGTCGGGTGTTGAGGATGGTGTGCTCAAGCTTGAAGTGGAAGGCCGGATTGTGGAGATCGAACTGTCCAATATCGACAAGGCTCGCATAGAGCCGGAGTTCTGATTCAGGGCAGGCGTTTCTCTCACAAAAAGGACAATGTATCCGGAGGAATGAATGAGTCGCGAGATTTTGTTGCTGGTTGACGCCTTGGCTAGCGAAAAGAACGTTAGCCGGGATGTGGTATTTTCTGCTTTGGAGCAGGCGCTGGCTTCGGCAACCAAAAAGAAGTTCACAGCTGAAGACGACATGGAAGTGCGTGTCGAGATCGATCGCCAGACCGGGCTGTACAGCACTTTCCGTTGCTGGCTGGTGGTCGAGGACGAGCTTCTCGAATCTGAAGATCGTGAGATGACTTTGGCGATGGCGCGGGAAAAGGATCCGCGTGCCGAGGTGGGAAGTCTGGTTGAAGAACCGATGGAAGCGGTCGAGTTCGGTCGTATCGGTGCGCAAACTGCCAAGCAGGTCATCTTGCAGAAAATCCGTGACGCAGAGCGCGAGCAACTGCTGACCGATTTCCTCCAGCGCCGTGAGCATATGGTATCGGGCACCATCAAGCGCATCGAACGTGGCAATGCCATTGTCGAATGCGGCAAGCTTGAGGCCGTGTTGCCGCGTGACCAGATGATACCGAAGGAAAACCTGCGGGTTGGTGACCGTGTGCGTGCTTTCCTGTTGCGTATTGACCGCGCTGGCCGTGGTCCGCAACTGGTGCTGTCGCGTACCAGCGCCGACTTCCTGGTCAAGCTGTTTGAGCTGGAAGTGCCGGAGATTGAAGAAGGCTTGCTGGAAATCAAGGAAGCTGCCCGTGACCCGGGTATGCGCGCCAAGATTGCAGTCAAGGCCAACGATCCGCGTATTGACCCGCAAGGAACATGCATCGGTATGCGTGGTTCCCGCGTTCAGGCTGTGACGCAGGAGCTGGCGGGTGAGCGTGTCGATATCGTACTTTGGGCGCCGGATCCGGCCCAGTTCGTAATCAATGCACTGTCGCCAGCGGAAGTGACCCGCATCATGATTGATGAAGACAATCATGCGATGGATGTTGTGGTTGAGGAAGAGCAGCTGGCGTTCGCTATCGGCCGCAGTGGCCAGAACGTTCGTCTGGCGGCAGAACTGACTGGCTGGAACATCAACATCATGACCGTGGTTGAGGCCGAGGAGAAGCTCCAGGCCGAAGACAATGTGCTTCGCGAAGTATTCATCAGCCAGTTGGATCTGAGTGATGAGCTGGCTGGTGTGTTGGTGAAGGAAGGTTTTACCTCGCTGGAAGAAGTGGCGTATGTGCCGATTTCCGAAATGCTGGAAATCGACGGATTTGACGAAGAATTCGTCAATGACTTGCGTAGCCGTGCACGTGATGCATTGCTGACGCAGGCGATTGCCACCGAAGAAAAGGTGGAGAGTGTGGAAGATGAGCTTCGCAATCTGGAAGGCCTTGATGCCGAACTGGTGCGCAAGCTGGCTGAAAACGGTGTGACTACGCGTGACGACCTGGCCGATCTGGCTGTGGACGATCTCGTCGAGTTGACCGGTATGGAAGCCGAACCTGCCCGCGCTCTGATCATGAAAGCGCGTGAGCACTGGTTTGCCCAGTAAGCATCAAGCAGAATTAACAGATTGTAGGAAGACGAATGGCATTAACTAATGTAAAAGAATTTGCAGCTGAGCTTAAGCTGACACCGGAGCGCCTGCTTGAGCAGTTGCGTGCTTCCGGTGTGGCCAAGCAAGCTGTCAGTGATACTTTGACCGAACAGGATAAGAGTCGTCTGTTGGCTCATCTGAAGCAGGCACATGGTGCGGCTACGGATAAAAATGTCACTTTGGCACGTAAGCAGACCAGCGAGATTCGCACTGCAGACGGCAGTACCGTCAAGGTCGAAACACGCAAGAAGCGTGTTGTGGCCCGTCCGGAAGAGTCCGTGCCTGTTGCGGCACCCGTAGCGGCACCTGCGGTTGAAGTGAAGCCTGCGGCAGAAGTGAAAGCCGAACCTAAAGTCGAAGTTAAGGCCGAGGTCAAGCCGGTAGAAGTCAAGGCTGCACCTGTTGCGCCGGTGATTTCGGTTGCGCCGCCTGCCAAGCCTGCGGCTGAGCCCAAGCCAGCGGCCAAGCCGAAGGTAGAAGCCAAGGTGGAAAAGACCGAAGCCAAACCGGCTGCACCCGCACCGGTTGCGCGCCCGGTTGCGCCGCAATCCATCCTGTCGGCAGAAGAAATTGCTTCGCGTGAAGCCGAGGCACGCCGCCATTCCGAGTTGCGTGCTCGCCAGGAAGCCATGCTGCGCGAGAAGCAGGAGCGTGAAGCGCGCCGCCAGGCTGCCATCGCAGCCAAGAATGCGCCGCCTCCGCCGCCAGTACCCAAGCCTAAGGCCGAACCGGTTGCCAAGCCTTCCGGTGCAGGCATTACCCCTGCCAAGCCGGAAGACCGTCGTGGCGGTGATTCGGTCCGTTCGGCGCGTCCGTCGGCCAATCGTCAGTCCGTCTCTTCGTCGCCGGCGCGTGCCGGTGGTGCACCTGCTGGGGCCCGTCCAGCTGTAGCCGCTCCTGCGGCACCAGCTGCTGCGCCTAGCGGTCCACGCTCTCCTGATAAAAAACCAGGTGGTGGCAAGGGTGGCACTCGCGATTGGGATGATAAGAAAAAAGGTGGTCGTGGCCTGAAGACCAAGGGTGGCGATACCACCGGCGGCTGGAAGTCCAAGAAGAGTGGTGGCCGTAACAAGCATAGCGGGCAGAATGCCTTTAGCGCGCCAACCGAACCTATCATCCATGAAGTGCTGGTGCCGGAAACCATTACCGTTGCCGATCTTGCTCACCGCATGGCCGTTAAGGCTGCCGAGGTGATCAAGGTGCTGATGAAGATGGGCATGATGGTCACCATCAACCAGGTGCTGGATCAGGATACCGCGATGATTATCGTGGGCGAGATGGGGCATACGGCTAAAGCGGCACAGGCGGATGATCCGGAAGCGTATCTGGAGAAAGACGAAAGTGCGGCTGCCGTTGAGCAGATCTCGCGTCCGCCGGTTGTGACCGTGATGGGTCACGTTGACCACGGTAAGACTTCGCTGCTGGACTATATCCGTCGCGCCAAAGTGGCTTCGGGTGAGGCCGGGGGCATTACCCAGCACATCGGTGCTTATCACGTTAAGACCGACCGCGGCATGGTGACCTTCCTCGATACCCCGGGTCACGAGGCGTTTACCGCCATGCGTGCCCGTGGTGCCAAGGCAACCGACATTGTGGTGCTGGTGGTGGCTGCTGATGATGGCGTGATGCCGCAGACGATTGAAGCGATTCACCATGCCAAGGCCGCTGGCGTGCCTATGGTTGTGGCGGTCAACAAGATCGACAAAATGGGTGCCAACCCGGAGCGTATTCGTCAGGAACTGGTTGCCCAGGAAGTCGTGCCGGAAGATTGGGGTGGCGACACCCAGTTCGTCGAAGTATCTGCCAAAATGGGCCAGAACATCGACGGCCTGCTGGAAGCCATTTTGCTGCAAGCCGAAGTGCTGGAACTAAAGGCACCGGTCAATGCGCCAGCCAAGGGTATTATCGTTGAAGCCCGTCTGGACAAGGGCCGTGGTCCGGTTGCGACCTTGCTGGTTCAGTCCGGTACTCTGAAGAAGGGTGACGTGGTTCTGGCGGGTACGGCATTTGGCCGCGTCCGCGCCATGATCGACGAGAACGGCAAGCCGGTTGATTCTGCCGGTCCAGCTATCCCGGTTGAAATTCTAGGTCTGTCCGACGTGCCGCAGGCAGGTGAAGATGCGATGGTGCTGACCGACGAGAAGAAGGCGCGTGAAATCGCCTTGTTCCGTGCCGGTAAATACCGTGATGTGCGTCTGGCCAAGCAGCAGGCTTCCAAGCTGGAAAACATGTTTGCCCAGATGGCCGAGGGCGAGATCCAGAACCTGTCCATTATTATCAAGGCAGACGTTCAGGGTTCGTACGAAGCGCTGGCAGGCAGCTTGCAGAAGCTGTCGACCGACGAAGTCCGCGTCAACATCCTGCACTCCGGTGTGGGCGGGATTACCGAATCCGATATCAACCTGGCCATTGCGTCCAAGGCTATCGTAATCGGCTTTAATACCCGTGCCGATGCGGCTGCACGCAAACTGGCCGAGAACGAAGGTGTGGATATTCGCTACTACAACATCATTTACGATGCGGTAGACGAAGTGAAAGCTGCGCTGTCGGGTATGCTGGCACCAGAGAAGAAGGAAGTGATCCTGGGTACGGTCGAGATCCGTCAGGTGATTTCCGTGTCCAAGGTTGGCAATATTGCCGGCTGTATGGTGACCGATGGTCTGATCAAGCGTTCCGCCATGATCCGTCTGATCCGCAACCATGTAGTCGTGCATACCGGCGAACTGGATTCGCTCAAGCGCTTCAAGGATGACGTGAAGGAAGTGAAGCAAGGCTACGAATGCGGCCTGATGCTGAAAAACTTCAATGATATCCATGAGGGCGACCAGCTCGAGGCATACGAAATCGTCGAAGTGGCGCGTTCCCTCTGAGTCTGAGTTGAACCAGGGCGGGTGCTTATCCGGCTTAAGGCCGGTGGCACTCGCCTTTTTTGCTGAATAAGAAAGGATAGCGTGATGGCTAGAAAAGCATTTTCCCGCTCTGACCGTATGGCAGACCAGATCCAGCGTGATCTGGCCGAACTGATTCGTACTGGTCTCAAGGATCCGCGGGTAGGTTGGGTTACGATTACTTCGGTTGAATGTACGCGTGACTACTCGCATGCCAAGATTTTTTACACCGTGATGGGTGAGGGCAAGCGTGAAATCACCCAAGAGGCGCTGGAGCACTCGGCAGGTTTTCTGCGTAAGGAGTTGGGGCGCGGTCTGAGTGTATATACCGTGCCGCAATTGCACTTTGTCTACGACGAGTCGATCGAGCGTGGCGTGTATATGAGCCGCCTGATTTCGGATGTGTCCGAAGTGGATGCCAAAAACCGCGACAAGCTGGGCGAGGACGAGTAATGGCCCAGGTGCGTCGTCCCAAGCTGAATATCGATGGCGTACTGCTGCTCGACAAGCCTTTGGGTTTTTCCAGTAATGGTGCCTTGCAAAAGGTGCGTTGGCTGTATACCGCAGCCAAGGCCGGCCATACCGGCGTACTTGACCCTCTGGCAACCGGATTGCTGCCGGTCTGTTTTGGCGAGGCCACCAAGTTTTCCTCGTTCCTGCTGGATGCGGATAAAGGTTATCGCGCTACCGTATGTTTTGGCGTGAACACCACAACAGGCGACAGTGAGGGTGAAGTGGTGCAGCAGCGGCCGGTCAATTTTAGCCTGGACGCGCTGCAGGCCGTGATCGCACGCTTTACTGGTGATATCGAGCAAGTGCCTCCGATGTATTCGGCGCTCAAGCATCAGGGTAAGCCTTTGTATGAATATGCGCGTCAGGGCATAGAAATAGAGCGGCCGGCGCGAAAGGTCACCATCTTCAAGCTTGAGTTGGAGTCTTTTTCCGGTAACACCGCCGTGATCAATGTGCTGTGCAGCAAGGGAACGTATATCCGTACCCTGGCGCAGGACATGGGTGAAGCGCTGGGCTGTGGCGCGCACCTGACCGGCTTGCGCCGGACGCAGACGGCGGGCTTCCGTCTGGAGGATGCGCTGACCATCGAGCAGGTCGAAGCCGTTGCCGCTGAGGCGCGCACAGGTTTGTTGCTGCCGGTGGATATTCTGCTGACCCATCTGCCGGAAGTGGCGTTGGGCGAGGAGAATTTCGCGCGATTTATGCATGGTCAGGCTGTCCCGTCACAGGCAAACCATGTAATAATGTCGCGTTTTCGCGTGTACCGTGAGGCAACGCGCGAATTTTTGGGTCTGGCCGAAGTAAGGGAAGAAGGTTTCCTGCATCCAAGCCGGCTCGTGGTAGCGAAAGCTGCCGCTTAAGTGAAGCACGGATGGGTTCGCGCTCGCCGTGCTTGCCGGGCAATCGCCCTCAATTAGTATTGTGGAGTTTTACACATGGCAATGACCGCCGCGCAAAAAGCAGAAATCGTTAAAGACTTTCAACATCAGGAAGGCGATACCGGTTCTTCCGAAGTTCAGGTTGCTCTGCTGACCGCTCGTATCAATGATCTGACTTCGCACTTCAAGACCAACACCAAAGATCACCACAGCCGTCGTGGCCTGTTGAAGATGGTGAGCCGTCGTCGTCGTCTGCTTGACTACCTCAAGCGCACCAACAACGATAGCTACCGCGCTCTGATCGCTCGTCTGGGTCTGCGCAAGTAAGTGCAGTAAAATGAAAAGTCGCAGCCCAGGCTGCGATTTTTCACGTTTCAACTGGTCATTACTTATTATCGAAGATGGCGGGGTGAGCCTCTAGTTATCAGCATTTCATCGAGTGCTGATAGCTAGGGGTTCCCGTTATCAAAAGCTACACCAACTCATCCAGAGTAAGGGATTCCCAGTGTTCAATAAAATCAGCAAGTCTTTCCAGTACGGCAAGCATACCGTCACCATTGAAACCGGCGAAATTGCACGTCAGGCTTCGGGTGCCGTTCTGGTTTCCATGGACGAAACCGTGGTACTGGTTTCTGTTGTCGGCTCCAAAAACGTTAAGCCGGGTCAGGATTTTTTTCCGCTGACCGTTGATTATCTCGAGCGCACTTACGCCGCCGGTAAAATCCCGGGCGGCTTCTTCAAGCGCGAAGGTAAGCAGTCGGAAAAGGAAATTCTGACTTGCCGCCTGATCGACCGTCCTATCCGTCCGCTGTTCCCGGCTGGTTTCTATCACGATGTGCAGATTGTTGCGACCGTGATGTCCCTGAACCCAGAAGTTGATGCCGATATCCCTGCCATGATTGGCGCCTCGGCTGCGCTGGCCATTTCCGGTCTGCCGTTTGCCGGCCCGGTTGGCGCTGCGCGCGTAGGCTACGCTGCTGGCGAGTACATCCTGAACCCGACCAAGACCGAACTGGTCACTTCCGAGCTGGATCTGATCGTTGCCGGTACCGAGCGTGCCGTGCTGATGGTTGAGTCCGAAGCCAAGGAATTGTCCGAAGCCGTGATGCTGGGTGCCGTGGTATTCGGTCATGAGCAGATGCAGGCTGCCATCACCGCCATTAACGAGCTGGCTGATGAAGTCAATCCGGTAATGTGGGCATGGGAAGCACCGGCACATGATGCCGAACTGCTGGCACAGATCCGCGAAGTGGCAGGCGAAAAAATCGCTGCCGCCTTCCGCATTCGCCAGAAGCAAGTGCGCTCGCAAGCACTGGCCGAAGCATGGGATGCCGTCAAGACCGCACTGATCACCGAAGAAACCAGCACGCTGAAGGCCAATGAAATCAAGGGCATCTTCAAGCATATGGAAGGAGAGATCGTTCGCGGCCAGATTCTGGCAGGCGAGCCGCGTATCGACGGTCGTGACACCCGTACCGTGCGTCCGATTTCGGTACGTACCGGCGTATTGCCACGTACCCACGGCTCCGCGCTGTTTACCCGTGGCGAAACCCAGGCGATTGCAACCGCAACGCTGGGCACCAGCCGCGACGAGCAGATTATCGATGCGCTGGCCGGTGAGTACACCGACCGCTTTATGCTGCATTACAACGTCCCGCCGTACTCCACCGGTGAAGCTGGCCGTATGGGCCCGCCTAAGCGCCGTGAAATCGGTCACGGCCGTCTGGCCAAGCGCGCGCTGCTGGCCGTGTTGCCGCCTGCTGACGAATTCAGTTACACCATGCGTGTCGTGTCGGAGATTACCGAGTCCAACGGTTCTTCGTCCATGGCATCCGTTTGCGGTGGCTGTCTCGCGCTGCTGTCGGCCGGCGTACCACTGAAAGCACATGTGGCCGGTATCGCCATGGGTCTGATTCTGGAAGGCAACCGCTTTGCCGTGCTGTCCGATATCCTGGGTGACGAAGATCACCTGGGCGATATGGACTTCAAGGTGGCCGGTACCGCTGAAGGCGTGACCGCTTTGCAGATGGATATCAAGATCCAGGGTATTACCAAGGAAATCATGCAGGTTGCGCTGGCGCAGGCCAAAGAAGGCCGCATGCACATCCTGGGCGTAATGAAGGATGCGGTTGAAGGTCCTCAGACCCTGTCCGAGTTTGCTCCGCGTCTGTTCACCATGAAGATCAATCCGGAAAAAATCCGTGAAGTGATCGGCAAGGGTGGCGAGACGATCCGTGGCATCACCAAGGACACCGGTTGCGAGATCAATATCGAAGACGACGGCACCATCACCATCGCTTCGGTGACGCAAGAGGGTGCCGATGCTGCCAAGAAGCGCATCGAAGAAATCACGGTTGAAGTTGAAGTCGGCAAGATTTACGAAGGTCCTGTCGTCAAGATCCTCGACAACAACGTCGGTGCCATCGTGTCCATCCTGCCGGGCAAGGATGGTCTGGTTCACATCTCCCAGATCGCCAATGAGCGCATCAAGAATGTGGCCGACTATCTGAAAGAAGGTCAGGTGGTACGCGTTAAAGCCATCGAAATGGACGATCGCGGCCGTGTGCGTCTGTCCATCAAGGCGCTGCTGGAAGACGAGTCCAAAGTGGCGCGTGAAACAGCCGAGTCGTTCGGTCTGAAGTCCGGCAACTGATCTCAGAGGCGGATTTTCCGCTTTGCCATTCAAAACCCGCACGCTTTGCGTGCGGGTTTTATTATTTGGATCTCACGCGAGTGCTTGGTGCAAAATGCAGCTGTATTGGGCAAATTTAGCAGGAGGGCGCATGTTTTGGAGAAGTGGTGACGCTGACCATGTCAGGGCGCGCAAATTGAAATTTTTGCATGATGTGATACCGGGCCTGCCGTTGTTGACGGGTTTGTCCGAGGAGGACTGCGCCCGTCTGGCCGAGCTTGCTCTGCTTTTTATCGACAGCAAATCATTGCTGCGTGTCGATGGCGAGAGTCTGGAGGATCAGGATGCGGCCGAACTGGCTTTGCAGGCGGTGCTGCCGGTGCTGGCATTGGGCGAGTCGGCGTTGGCGGGCTGGCAAGAGGTGGTTCTGTATTCGGCTGCTTTTGTAACGCGTGATGCATGGTTGGATGATATGGGCCTCGCGCACGAGGGCGTACAGGTGCTGATCGGTCAGGCGAGACAAGACGGGCCTTTGTTGCTGTCTTTGCCGGATGTAATGGATTCACCCTTGCTGGATGGCTGGAATGTGGTGATCCATGAAATGGCACACAAGCTGGATATGCTGGATGGGGATGCCAATGGTTGTCCGCCATTGCATAAAGGCATGGATAGAGCGCAGTGGGCACGTGACTGGCAGGCGGCTTATCAGACATTTGGCCGCCAGCTTGCGGCTGGAGAGCACACATGGCTGGATCCTTATGCCGCTGAGCATCCGGCCGAATTCTTTGCGGTGTTGTCGGAATGCTTTTTCGAGACCCCGCACTGGATAAAAGCCGACTACCCCACGCTCTATGCCCATTTATCCGCTTTTTACCGGCAGGATACGCTGGCCAGATTGCCTGCTTCGCAGGATCCAACATCTTTATCGATGTATGGCTGACGCTGTGCAGTATTTGCCAGCCGATATTGGGTAGGAATTGGTTGGCTGCGTCAGTGCATAAGCTTGGCTGCTTGCTGTCTCGTGCAATGGGGCGCTGCTATGCAGCGCCCCATTGCACGGATATTCCACTTTCGTGATGGACTCATGCTGATGCATAGTCCGGTTCTGGGTTATATCGTCTAGCTAAGTTTGATCAGCGTGCTTTTCAGCTCCGAATACTTTTCCATGGCGTGCAAAGACTTGTCGCGGCCGTTGCCGGACTGCTTGAAACCGCCGAAGGGGAAGTTCATGTCACCGCCTTCGTCATAGCAATTGACCCACACAGTACCGGCTCTGAGTGCGCGCGACACCTTATGCGCGGTTGACAGATCGGAAGTCCAGACTGCCGCTGCCAAGCCGTATTCGCTATCGTTGGCAATGCGAATAGCTTCTTCGACGGTATCGAAGGTGATCACCGACAGTACCGGTCCAAAAATCTCCTCGCGGCAGATGGTCAAGTCGGCACGTGCACAGTCGAATGCGGTCGGTTCGATAAATAGGCCCTGCTCAAGAAGTGTTGCTTTCCCACCACAAATCAGCGTTGCCCCTTCACTCAAGCCTTTGTCCACATAGGACAGTACCTTGTCGTACTGGATGCGGTCGACGATGGCACCCATGGCGGTGTCCGGGTTAAGTGGGTCGCCCGGCTGCCAGTCTTGCGCTGCCTCCTTGAAGGCGGCGAGGAAAGCTTCCTTGATGTCGCGGTGTACCAGTACGCGTGAGCCTGCGGTACACATTTCGCCCATATTGTAAAAGATGGCGGCGGCGGCCGTGCGGGCTGCCTTTTTGATGTCGGGGCAGTCCGGCAGGATGATGTTGGGAGACTTGCCGCCCAGTTCCAGCCAGGTGCGCTTGAGGTTGGATGCGGCGGCGTCTGCCGCGATCAGCTTGCCCACTGCGGTCGAACCGGTGAAAGCGATACAGTCGACATCCATATGCAGTGCCAGCATTTTGCCGGTGTCGCCGGCACCGGGCAGTACCTGGAAGATCCCGTCAGGGATACCGGCTTCTTTGGCTAGTGCAGCCAGCCGGATGGCGGTCAGCGGTGACTTTTCCGAAGGCTTGACGATCACTGCGTTGCCCGCCGCCAAGGCCGGGCCGAACTTCCAACTGGCCATCAGAATAGGGAAGTTCCATGGCACAACCGCAGCGACCACGCCGATCGCTTCGCGGGTAACCAGACCTACCAGCTTGGGGTCGACCGGCGCCACTTCACCGCCAATTTTATCTATTGCCTCGGCAAACCATTCCACACAGTAGGCTGCACCTGCAACATCCACGCTTTGTGTGTCGGCGATGGGTTTGCCCACGTCCAGCGTTTCCAATAGGGACAATTCATCGCTGTGCTCGCGTATCAGCGCAGCAAAGCGTTTGAGGATGCGCCCGCGTACCAGTGGTGCCAGTGCCGACCATTCGCCGGACTCAAAGGCTTGGCGTGCGGCCTGAACAGCGGTGTCTACCTCGCGCTGGCCGCACCAGGCAATCTGCGCCAGTGTCTGGCCATTGGCCGGGTTGATGCAGGCAAAACTGCGGCCATCTTGAGCCGCGCTGTATTCGCCGGCGATAAAGGCACGACCTTCGATGTCCAGTTCGTTTGCGAGTTGTTGCCATTCGGAGTAGCTACGAGCCATGGTGTGTCTCCCTTGTTGTTTTCTTGCAAATAGTGGGTGGTGGCGCGTCTTAAAAAGTCGGGGGCGAGTTGGCGCTGACGATTTCGCATGGCAATAAGCCTGAGTTGCGGAAGCGGTGTGGTAAGCGGCTATCGAAGTAGTAGGCATCGCCGGGGCCGAGTTCACGTTGCTCACCATCGACAGTCAGTTCGATTTGTCCGCTAATCACGACACCACCTTCCTGCCCTTCATGTTCCAGCATATCCGGTCCAGTATCGGCGCCGGGTTCGTAACGTTCCTTGAGGATGGCTAGATCTCGCTTGGGATGCGCCATGCCTACCAGCAAGAGCTTGATTTCCTCGTTGCCCAGATTAGGTAGGTCTTCGCCCTGATAAAACACTGTGGGTGCCCGCGGCTCTGCATCGAAGGTGAAAAAATCGGCCAGCGTCATCGGCAGGCCTTCCAGTACCTTTTTCAGCGAGCTAATCGATGGACTGACCCGGTTCTGTTCGATCAGTGAAATGGTGCCGTTAGTCACGCCGGCACGTTTGGCGAGCTCGCGCTGGGACAAACTCAGGCGTTCACGCACCATTTTTAGTCTTGCTCCAATATCCATGTCTTCCGGCCTTTGTAGTCTGATGTTAATAATATTAGACGAATAATGTTAAGTAAATTGTTGTCTGCTCAGGCGTTGCTGCAATGCAAAATGGAAGATCATTGCAAATTGGCTATTTTGTAGCCAGTATCAGGGTATTGCTTTGCCATGATGTGAATTTTTTTAAACGCACCCAGATTGAAGTGTCTACACAGTATGACAGGAGACTGCAATGTTGATTGGCGTTCCGAAAGAGATCAAGGTTCACGAGTACCGTGTTGGTTTGACGCCATCTGGTGTGCGCGAGTTGGTGGTGCACGGCCATGAGGTGGTCGTGCAGTCTCAGGCCGGCCTTGGTGTGGGTTTTACTGATGAGCATTACATCCAGGCAGGCGCGTCCATCGCATCGGGTGCGCAAGAGATTTTTGCCCGAGCCGACATGATCTGCAAGGTCAAGGAGCCGCAAGCCATCGAATGCCGGATGTTGCGTCCGGGGCAACTGCTGTTTACCTATCTGCATCTGGCGCCGGATCCGGAGCAGACGCGTTTGCTGGTCGAATCGGGGGCGATTGCCGTCGCTTATGAGACAGTGACCGATGACAAGGGAGGGTTGCCGCTGCTGGCGCCGATGTCGGAAGTGGCCGGGCGCATGGCGATACAGGCCGGCGCCCATGCGCTGGAAAAAGCGCAAGGGGGTCGTGGTGTACTTTTGGGCGGCGTGCCCGGGGTCGCGCCAGCCAAGGTAGTGGTATTAGGTGGCGGTGTTGTGGGCTTGAATGCTGCGCGTATGGCCATGGGGTTGGGGGCAGATGTCGCCATTCTCGACAAGTCGCTGCCACGGCTAAAAGAAATCGACATGCTGTTTGGCGGGCGCATCAAGACCTTGATGTCCAACGGCGTGAATATCGATGAATCCATACGCGAAGCCGATATGGTGATTGGTGCCGTACTGATTCCGGGGGCGGCCGCGCCCAAACTGGTGACGCGCAAGATGCTGGGCAGCATGAAGCCTGGCGCGGTACTGGTGGATGTGGCCATCGATCAGGGCGGCTGCTTTGAAACCAGCCGGCCAACCACGCACAAAGAGCCGACCTATGTTGTCGACGGTATCGTTCACTATTGTGTGGCCAATATGCCCGGTGGTGTGGCGCGCACAGCTACCATGGCGTTGACCAATGCCACCTTGCCTTATGCATTGGAGCTAGCCGATAAGGGCTGGGCACGGGCCTTGCTTGATAATGCCCATCTGCGCGATGGCTTGAATGTGTGCTGCGGGCAGGTGACTTACGCCGCCGTCGCTAACGCACTGGGTTATCCGTTTATTAAGCCGCTTGATGCCATCAAGGCAGCCGGTTGATTTTTTATCAGAGGTCGTATGCTGCAAAAACCCGTAATTGGTATCCCTTGTGACGTCAAGATGATAGGGCATTTTCCCTTTCACGCCGTGGGTGACAAATATGTTGCCGCCGCAGCGGGCGGGGCAGGGGGCGTGCCTATCCTTATTCCTTCACTCGGGGACGAGGATCAGATCCGTGCCTTGCTGCAACTGGTCGATGGTTTGCTGTTACCCGGTTCGCCGTCAAACGTCGAGCCTGCGCATTATCAGGGCGAGCCTAGCCGTGCCGGCACTTTGCATGATCCTGCCCGGGATGCGACCACCTTGCCGTTGATCCGGCTGGCTCTGGAAGAGGGGGTTCCATTGCTGGGGATTTGCCGCGGTTTTCAGGAGATCAATGTCGCGCTAGGGGGTGAACTCTACCAGCATGTGCAGGAAGAGGACGGCAAGATGGATCATCGTGAACCGAATACTGATGATCTCGAGCAAATGTATGGCCCTGCACACGAGTTGGCGATCACGCCGGATGGCTGGCTGCATGGCTGGACCGGCAAGACGCAGGTGTGCATCAATTCCATTCATCAGCAGGGTATCAAGCGGTTGGCTGAGTCGCTGGTGGCCGAGGGCTATGCCAGTGATGGCCTGATCGAGGCATACCGGGTGGAAGGGGCGCGTGCTTTTGCCTTTGCCGTGCAATGGCATCCGGAATGGAAGTATTGGGAGAACACGCTCTCCCAGGCAATTTTCAAGGCTTTTGGCGACGCTTGCCGGGAGCGCCGTATGCGACGCGAGTCGTCGCTGACACGGTAACCAGAGCCGGTGAACCGGCCGCAACACAAGGGAAGACCATGTTTCAACAAAATCTAGATTGGCTGCGCGAACACCGTATCACCGAAATGGAGTGCATTGTCCCGGACATGACGGGGGTGGCACGAGGCAAGATTGTGCCCAAGGATAAATTCATCAGCGAAACGGAAATGCGTCTTCCGGAGGCGGTGCTGATGCAGACCGTGACCGGTGACTATCCGGATGACAGCATGCTGGATCTGACCGATCCGGACATGGTGCTGCAGCCGGACCCAACCACCTTGCGTCTGGTGCCGTGGGCGACCGATCCGACGGCACAGTTGATCTATGACTGCTTCCGCGCTGACGGCTCGCCGGTAGATGTGGCACCACGCAATGTCTTGCGCCGCGTGCTGTCTCTGTACGACGCCAAGGGCTGGGCGCCCGTGGTGGCGCCCGAGATGGAGTTTTACCTGCTATCGCCTAACCCGGACCCGGATATCCCGCTGGCGCCGCCGGTGGGGCGTACTGGCCGCGCAGAATTCGGCCGCCGCTCTTATGCCATCGATGCGGTCAACGAGTTCGATCCTTTGTTCGAGGACATCTATGACTATTGCCATGCGCAGAATCTGGAAGTCGATACGCTGATTCACGAAGTCGGCACCGCGCAGATGGAAATCAACTTCCTGCATGGCGATGCGATGTCGCTGGCAGATCAGGTTTTCCTGTTCAAACGCACCGTGCGTGAAGCTGCATTCCGTCACAATATGTACGCGACCTTTATGGCCAAGCCGATGGAGAACGAACCGGGCAGTGCCATGCATATTCACCAGAGTCTGGCGGACAAGGAAACCGGCAAGAATATTTTCAGCAATGCGGATGGCTCCCCATCGGATCTGTTCTTCAATTTTATTGCCGGCCTGCAGCACTATCTGCCGGAGGTGATGCCGCTGTTTGCGCCGTATGTGAACTCGTTCCGCCGTCTGTCGCCTTATATGGCGGCGCCGACCAACGTCGAGTGGGGCTACGACAACCGTACTGTCGGCCTGCGCGTGCCGCATTCCAGCCCGGCCGGCCGTCGTGTGGAAAACCGTGTGCCAGGGGTGGACGTCAACCCGTATATCGCCATGGCCGCGACCTTGGCATGTGGTTATCTTGGCATCATCAAGAATATGAAGCCGCGCGACCCGTGCCAGAGCGATGCGTATGAGTTGCCTTACCAGTTCCCGCATTCAACCGAAGAGTCTTTGGTGCGTCTGGCGCGCTGCGAAGATATCGCCGAAATTCTGGGGCCGCGCTTCGTGAAAATGTATGTAGGGATGAAGCAGAAGGAATTCTCCGAATATTTCCGCGTGATCAGTCCGTGGGAGCGCAAGTTCCTGCTGTTGCATGTCTAACCCTGTCGTATAAACCAGGCACCCGCTGCGGCGGGTGTTTTGCTAAGAGGAGAAACTGATGAGCCAGCAACATGCCACCCGGGATTGGCGCGCCATGGATGCCGCCCACCATCTGCACCCGTTTTCCGATACCAAAGGGCTGAACGCTCAAGGTGCGCGAGTTATTACCCATGCGGACGGGATTTACTTGTGGGATTCGGAGGGCAACAAGATTACCGACGGCATGGCCGGACTGTGGTGTGTGAATATCGGTTATGGCCGCAAGGATCTGCCTGAAATAGCCAAGCGTCAGATGGAAGAACTGGCTTATTACAATACCTTCTTCAAGACCACCCACCCCAAGGTGGCGGAACTGTCGGCCCTGCTGGCCAGCGTCGCTCCGGATGGTTTCGAGCATGTGTTTTATACCAACTCGGGCTCGGAGTCGGTCGATACCATGATCCGCATGGTGCGCCACTACTGGAGTTCGGTCGGCAAGCCGGAGAAAAAGGTGCTGATCGGGCGCTGGAACGGTTATCACGGCTCGACCATAGGTGGCGCCAGTCTGGGCGGTATGAGCTATATGCACGAGCAGGGTGATCTGCCGATTCCCGGCATCGTTCACGTCGAACAGCCCTGGTATTACAAACATGGCAAGGATTTGACGCCGGAAGAATTCGGCATTCAAGCGGCGCAGTGGATAGAGGCCAAGATACTGGAAGTCGGTGCTGACAAGGTAGCAGCCTTTGTCGGTGAGCCTATTCAGGGTGCGGGCGGCGTGATTATCCCGCCATCGACCTACTGGCCTGAAGTTGAGCGCATCTGCCGCAAGTATGATGTGTTGCTGGTTGCCGACGAGGTGATCTGTGGTTTCGGCCGTACCGGCGAATGGTTCGGCCAGACGCATTTCGGCTTCAAACCCGATATGTTTACCACAGCCAAGGGATTGTCATCCGGCTACTTGCCAATCGGTGCGGTTTTTGTCGGTGAGCGCGTGGCGCGCGGCCTGATCGAAGAGGGCGGGGACTTCAATCACGGCTTTACCTATTCTGGTCATCCAGTGTGTGCCGCCGTTGCACATGCCAACGTAGCGGCACTGCGTGACGAGGGTATCGTCGAGCAGGTCAGGAACGAGACCGGTCCTTATATGCAGCAGCGCTGGCGCGAGGTATTTGGCCAGTTTGCCCATGTGGACGATGTGCGCGGGGTTGGCCTGATTCAGGCATTCACGCTGGTGAAAAACAAGGCGACGCGTGAGCTGTTTGATAACTGGGGTGAGTCAGGTACGCAGTGTCGCGATATTTTCTTCAAGCACAACCTGATTATGCGCGCTTGCGGTGACCATATCGTGTGTGCGCCGCCTTTGGTGATTACCAAGGCGGAAATCGATGCCATGCTGGAAACAGCGGTAGCCTGCTTGCAGGAGTTTGAGCAGCTTGTTGCTGCGCGGCCGTAAATTTTCTAAGGATGTAAAACACGGGGAGTCTGAGCTTTGGTCGCTGTACATAGCGGCCAGGGGTCTGATTCCCCGTATTTTTCATTGCTTGATCTGTTAGGTGCGATAAGTTTTGCTATCTAGTCTTTTTCATTCAATAAAAAGCGTTTGAGTATGTACAGGATGACGAACTGCAGTACGACAATGATGGCTATAGAAAAAATGATTTCCCATACTACGCTGCTGAACAATTCACGCATCGTGTGCTCTCCTGCCCCTCTTTTGTTGATCAATAGCCTGCATCGGTCATGACTGGGTGTGCCGGCTTTAGTGTTTGGAATGGGTAGGTGTGTGGCTTTGATTGTGCTTTGATTTTGTTATGGTTTTATGAGTTTAGTGTATTAAGTTTGTGTTTTTATAAGTGAAAGATGGTTTAAAGGTTGCTGATGTACCTTTGGTTTTCGTTGTCTGATTGTTTTTGCAGCTAGCGACAAGGTGCTTAAGTTTAATTTAATCAATGGCTTGTCTTGTTTTCTTTGGTTTTTACGCGAGGAGGTGAGTCGCAATATGTGGATGATGGTTGAATGCCGCCCCCCGGTCGGTTTTTGATCATTGCTGTTGTTTGCATGCAACTTTGCGTGGCCGTTTGAAAATGGGTTTTGGTCTATGTGCCGGTGCGTTAGTGGCCAAACGTGACATTAGCTTGATGCAGGGTGTGTTGTTGATGCTTATGGCGGGTGTTGTCACATTTGCTTACGGGTGACTATCGCTATAGGGTGTAATACAATAAAAAAAGTTTCTTATTTGCTAGTGTCGAGTGCACTACCCATAGTTTTGGTATTGCGACGGGTGTGTATGTCCGGCTTAGCTTCAGCTTTCCCCAAGGGTATACATGTTTATTCCTATCGGTTATGTGGTCATTTTGGCAGCCTGTTTCGGGGGGTTTGCGCTGGCAGGGGGGCATCTGGCATCGCTGTTTCAGCCTGTCGAATTGCTAATTATTGGTGGTGCCGGTTTTGGTGCTTTTTTGGCTGCACATGGTGGCGCGCCACTAAAAGCGACCGGAAAAGCATTGCCCAAGGTATTCAAGGCCTCGCCTTACAGCAAGGCCTTCTATATGGATTTATTTGCTCTGCTGTTCGAGATCCTGGCCAAGGTCAGGAAAGAGGGCTTGATGTCGGTCGAGGCGGATGTCGAGGCGCCAGAGAGTAGCCCTTTGTTTGCCAAGTATCCGGCGATACTGGCTGATCATCATGTGGTTGAGTTTATTACCGATTATTTGCGCCTGATGGTCGGAGGCAGCCTGAATGCCTTCGAGATTGAAAATCTGATGGATGTCGAACTGGAGACGCACCATCATGAAGCCGAGGTGCCGATTGGTGCGGTGAAGAGCCTGGCCGATGGTCTGCCGGCTTTCGGTATTGTGGCGGCAGTGATGGGGGTGGTGCATACCATGGAGTCGGTGGGTTTGCCGCCGGCTGAACTTGGTAAGCTGATCGGTGCTGCGCTGGTGGGTACATTTGTCGGTATTTTGCTGGCCTACGGCTTTGTCGCGCCAATTGCAACGGCGATGGAGCACAAGCTGGCTGATCAGACCCGAGTTTTCCAGACGATTAAGGTGACTTTACTGGCAAGCCTGAATGGCTATGCACCGCAGGTCGCCGTCGAGTTTGGCCGGAAGGCGCTGGCCGGGCAGGATCGTCCTTCGTTCCGCGAGCTGGAAGAGCACGTCAAACAGGCCAAGGCCAAGTAAGGCAGGGAAGACAATATGGCTGACGAATCTCAACGCCCCATTATCGTCAAGCGCATCAAGAAGGGTGGTCATGGTCATCACGGCGGTGCATGGAAAATTGCGTACGCTGACTTTATGACCGCCATGATGGCTTTTTTCCTGCTGATGTGGCTGCTGGGTTCTGCATCTCAAGGCACGCTAAATGGCATAGCCCAGTATTTCAAAACCCCGCTTAAAGTGGCGCTATCCGGCGGATCTGGTGCCGGAGACGCCACCTCCATGATCAAAGGGGGAGGCACCGATCTCACCCGCCAGGCGGGGCAGGTTAAGCGCGGCTACAAAGATCCGGCTGAGCTGGCGCAGGAAAAGCAGCGTCTGCAGGCACTGCAGCAAAAAATTCAGGCCGATATCAATACCAGCAATGTGCTGAAATTTTACAAGAACCAACTGCGGCTGGAAATGACGCCGGACGGTTTGAAAATCCAGATTGTGGATGAAAAAAACCGCCCCATGTTTGCTTCAGGCAGTGCCGATATTCTGCCGCATACGCGCGAAATTCTGCGCGAACTGGGTTATGAGCTCAATGCCGTGCCCAATATGTTGAGCGTGTCCGGGCATACCGATGCGGCGCCTTTTGCCGGGGGGCAAAAGGGCTATAGCAATTGGGAGCTTTCGGCGGATCGGGCCAATGCTGCCCGGCGCGAGCTTTTGCTGGGCGGGATGGATCCGGTCAAGATCCTGCGTGTGGTGGGCTTGGCTAATGCCAATCCGTTGATGCCGCAAAACCAGTTCAGCCCGGAAAACCGCCGTATTGCCATTGTGATTCTGAATGATGATGCGGTCGACCGTATACGTAGTGATGGCTTAAGCGCTGCGCAACATACGGCTGCTGACGTGGCATCGGAGCCTGTCGCAACTGCGGCCGGCAGCGAACACTGATCGTGTTGCTGATGCGAGCTGCGTTGCTTGTCCTGTCGGCTGCTGTCATGGCGTGGTTGGTCTATGCGCCGGCCACGCAGCCGCTTGCCTGGTGTGCGCTGCAAGCAGGCATCGTATTGCTGTTGGCGCGCCTGTTCCGTCTTACTGTGCTTGCTGCGCTGTTCTCTGCCTGTCTGTTTCCCTTGCTGGTGTTGGCGTTGTGGCTGGATCTTCCGGCTTGGTCATATGCGTTGGCCGCGGCGCTGACTTTTGGCCTTTCACGCAATGCCTTATTTGAGCGGGTGCCGTTTTACCTGTCGTCAGGCGAGGCTTGTCGGGTGCTCTCCACATGGCTGCCCCCAGGTGCGCGTGTGCTTGATGCTGGCAGTGGTGATGGCCGGGCGGTGTTGCTGTTGGCGCGCCTGCGGCCAGATATTGAGGTGGTCGGTATGGAGAATGCCTGCTTGCCCTACCTGGTGGCACGTTTGCGCTGGCGTCTGGCCGGCTCTCCGGTCAATGCCAAGCTATGCTATGGCAGTTTTTGGCAGGCAAAATGGGGCGAGTATGATGTGGTCTACGCCTTTCTTTCCCCCGCCCCTATGCCGCGGCTGTGGCAGGTGTTTAGTGCGGGTGCGGGCACTGATGCAGTGTTGATCAGCAATACCTTTGCCATTCCGGGCGTGCCTGCCAATGAAGTTCTGGCTTTATCCGGGCCTTTGCAGCGCGAGCTTCTTATCTGGCGTCATCCCCGTGCAACTTGACACTTGGCTGGCCTCTATTGCTGCCCAGCGCTGGCCTGTCCTGCCGCAAACGCATGCGCGTATACGGCAGGAGCTGGCGCGTGGTAGCGAACGCTTACGTTTCGAGGTGCTGGCCAATCTGACTTTGTCCGATCCGTTTTTGCTGCTGGATTTGTTGCGCCTGATGGCGACCTCCACCGCCTTGCAACGTAGTGGCAGCTTGCCTGCGGTCGAGCAGATGCTGATGGTGGTGGGCAGTGAGCGCATTATGATGCGTTATCGCCAGTTGACGGCCTGGCCTGAACCTGCAGACAGGCATGAGTTTGCCGTGCAGGAGGAGGTGGCCGCCCTGCTGGGGCGTGCGCGCATCGCTGCGCTGATTGTCAAAGCCTGGCTGTCCCTTGCAGGGGAGCATAAGGTCGAAGACAGCTTTGTTGCCGCCGAGATTTACAACTTGCCGGCATGTTTGTATCTGTTGCAGCATCAGCAGCGGCTAAAAAAACCGGCGCTACAGCAGATGGCAGAGCAATTCGCCATGGATTATCCGCCGCTCTTGGCTGCGTTTATCCAGCGCATGCCTTTGCCTGAGGGTTTAAATGCGCTGCTGGGTAGTGGTGTGCCTGGCCGGCATCGGCAGTTGCTTAAACTTGCCGTTGCTTGTGCCGAGGGACTGGATCAGGGGTGGTGGCGTCCTGCGTGGCAGGCGGGGGTTTCGGCGGCCGCTCATTTGATGGGCGCAACCTATTCCGA
>NZ_RJTZ01000310.1:0-1308 GCF_024343515.1 Aquitalea sp. S1-19
ACCGACTTGGCCAGGTTACGCGGTTTATCGACGTCGGTACCACGCGCCAGGGCCACATGGTAAGACAGCATCTGCACCGGGATGGTGTGCACGATGGGCGACAATACGCCGGAATGGCGCGGGGTGCGGATCACATGCACGCCCGGGCTGTCTTCGAAATGGCTGTCCAGATCGGCAAATACGAACAGCTCGCCGCCACGGGCCGAGACTTCCTGCATGTTCGACTTGACCTTCTCGAGCAGGCTGTCGTTAGGTGCAATCACCACCACCGGCATGTTTTCATCCACCAGCGCCAGCGGGCCATGCTTGAGTTCGCCAGCCGGATAGGCTTCGGCGTGGATATAGGTGATTTCTTTCAGCTTAAGCGCGCCTTCCAGTGCGATCGGGTAGTGCAGACCGCGCCCGAGGAACAGGGCATCATTCTTGGCGGCAAAACGCTCGGCCCAGGCCTTGATCTGTGGCTCGAGGTTAAGCGCATGTTGTACCGAGCCCGGCAGATGGCGCAGCTCGTCGATCAGGCGCGCTTCGTCCGCGTCGCCCAGCTTGCCGCGCAGCTTGGCCAGGGTCGCGGCGAGGGTGAACAGCGCCACCAGCTGGGTGGTGAATGCCTTGGTCGAAGCCACACCGATTTCGGCGCCGGCGCGGGTGTAGAACACCAGATCGGAGGCGCGCGGAATGGCGCTCTCACGCACATTGCAGATGGACAGAGCCCACTTGTGGCCCAGTTCGCGCGCGTATTTCAGCGCTTCCATGGTGTCCAGCGTCTCGCCCGACTGAGAAATGGTGACCACCAGATGCTCGGGGTCGGCCCAGGCCGCACGGTAGCGGTATTCACTGGCGATCTCGACATCGCACTGGATGCCGGCCATGGCTTCTATCCAGTATTTGGCGGTCAGGCCGGCGTAATAGCTGGTGCCGCAGGCAAGAATCTTCACTCCGCGCACACGGCTCAATACGTCGGCGGCCTGCGCGCCAAACAGCTCGGGCACAAAGCCGCTATCCAGCAGGTTTTCCAGCGTATCGGCAATCGCCTTGGGCTGCTCGTGGATTTCTTTCTGCATGAAGTGGCTATACGGGCCCAGCTCCAGCGAGGCCAGCGAGACATCGGACACATGGATGGCGCGCAGGGCCGGCTGATCATCCTTGTCGGTCAGCATCACGCTGTCACGGGTCAGCAGGCCGATATCGCCCTCTTCCAGGAAGATCACCCGGCGTGTGGCCGACAAAATGGCGGATACATCGGAGGCGATGAAGTTTTCACCCTCGCCCAGGCCGACCAAGAGCGGGCAGCCCATGCGCGCACACACC
>NZ_RJTZ01000311.1:0-1307 GCF_024343515.1 Aquitalea sp. S1-19
GGATGCGGCCGCTACAAACACGTCCTCTCGGGTTTTGGGTGCCGCACGCAAGTTCACATGATTCGGGTCAATCAGGCGGCGCAGATACGTTTGCGCCGTACTCTTGGCACTACCCTGCTCGCCAGTCAGTTCCAGCAAAGGATAAGGTGTATCCGGGCGCAGACATTCCAGTAACCACGCTAACACCAGCGGGCGCGCGGCTTCCGGAATATTGACGTACGGCCACAGCGCGTCGAGGTTTCCTCCCTCCACTGGATCGGGAAGCGGTCGCATTGACTTGCTGCGAATGAATAGAACCGGCGATTGCTCGATGATCTGCCAGCCCTCGGCGCTGACCTCAATCACACGCCAATCGTCGTCGCCCAAGTCAATCAAGTAGCTGTCATCATGCTTGGCCACCCGAACGTGCACCTCGCGCAACTCACCTTCATGCCGGCCGATACCTGTCAGCACGGACAATGCCTCTTTGACCGCCTGATCGCGCACGGCCTTTTCGGTCGCCCGGTAAAACGATGCACTTAACCAGTCGCGAAAGGTAGGCGAGGCGATCTTCCACGCCTGATTACTGCCGTTCAGTTTGACGAACACATCGCCGTCCTGGTTGCGGTACAAGATGCAGTTGGATTGGACATGGCGTACCAATGCAGTCGATGCCGACCCACTGCCGGTCGCAGGTTCGTCGTCAAGCTCGACCGACTCCGGCAGTAGCGCCATAGCATCAATCATTGGTAGGCCGGCCAGTGCCTCCGTGCCGTGCAGTGGCAGCCAGTCGGCCACATCACCGCTCTCGGACAAGCCCAACTGATCTGTCTCGACTACCCGGATGCTCGTGACACTGCTAACCTGCAATGTCTGAATGACATCGATTAGCCAGCGATGCCCTGCGGCATCTAAATCCGGCCATACAATCACACGCCGGCCAGCCAGCGGCGTCCAGTCGGCACCCCGAACACTGGTCGCAGATCCCGAAGTCATCGCCAGAACACCGACGTCTGTCAGTGCCGCCGCGCACTTCTCGCCCTCGACCAGCCATACCTCGTCGTCCGGATACATAGCCAATAACGGCAAATTCAGCAACGGCTTCTTGCCATCGGCAACAGCCGGCTCGCCAAGCCTCCAACGGTCGCCGTCTAGATGGACTGGGCGTATCCACTTACCGTTGTCGGTGTCGAGGCGCACGCGTGCAAACACCACTTCGCCAGCTTGGTCGAAATACGGCGACACTAGCGTTGGTTTCACCCCGCGTCGTGCTTCCTCACTGGTGACCTTTACGGCATTCCACAGCGCACGCTTGTGTTCACAGGGGA
>NZ_RJTZ01000312.1:0-1302 GCF_024343515.1 Aquitalea sp. S1-19
ACTCAATTGTTTTTTTCGGCTTTTTTTCAAGCAGGAAACGAAATGGCGGCTTCCCCCAAAATCGATAAAGATGTGCAGGACAACCAGGACAATCCTCAGTTGAGCCTGGAAGAGCAGCGCAAGCGCTTGCGCCAGCTGATTGCGCTGGGCAAGGAGCGTGGCTACCTCACATTCGCTGAAATCAATGACCATCTGCCGGAAGACGTGTCCGACGCCGAGCAGATCGAAAATATCATCGTCATGATCGGTGGTCTGGGTATCCGGGTGACCGAAGAGGCGCCGGATGCTGATACCCTGCTGATGACCGATGCACCGGCAGCGGTCACCGACGAGGATGCGGTTGAAGAAGCTGAGGCCGCCTTGTCGTCGGTTGATGCCGAGTTCGGTCGCACCACCGACCCTGTACGCATGTATATGCGTGAAATGGGTACGGTTGAGTTGCTGACCCGCGAGGGCGAAATCGAAATCGCCAAGCGGATCGAAGACGGCCTCAAGTACATGATCCAGTCCATCTCGGCATGCCCCGGCACGATTGCCGAAGTGCTGGCGCTGATGGACAAGGTCGAGTGTGAAGAGATGCGCATCGACGAAGTTGTTGATGGCTTTATCGATCCGAATGCCAGCGTTGAGGCAGAGACCGAATTTTCCGAGCCGGAAGACGACGAAATGCCGGATGATGACGAGCCGGAAGAGGAAGACGAAGAGGCCGACGCTGAAAGCATCAATGCCGCTAACCTGCTTGCGCTCAAATTGCAGGCGATCGAATTCTTTGCCGATGTGCGCGTGCAATATGCCGGCTTGACCGCCGCGCTGCAGAAATCCGATGCCAAGGCCGCCCAGGCTTGTCAGCAGCAGATCACCGATGCCTTTATGCAGGTGCGTTTTGCTACGCGCCAGATTGAAAGCCTGTGTGACTCCCTGCGCTCGCTGGTCGCTGAAGTGCGTTCGCATGAACGTGAAATTCAGGATATCTGCGTGCAGCGTGTGCGTATGGACCGTAGCCACTTCATCAAGAGCTTCCCTGGTAACGAAATCAATGTTGACTGGGTGGTGAAGGAAATCGAATCCGGCAAGGCCTGGTCCGAAACTTTGGAGCGCTTCAAGCACGCGATTATCGAGCGTCAGACCCGTCTGGCCGATGTCCAGTTGCGCGCCGTGCTGACCATTCCGGCGCTGAAGGAAATCAACCGCCAGATGGCAGCGGGGGAGAAGAAGGCGCGTCTGGCTAAGCGCGAGATGATCGAAGCCAACTTGCGTCTGGTGATTTCGATCGCCAAAAAGTATACCAACCGCGGTCTGCAA
>NZ_RJTZ01000313.1:0-1286 GCF_024343515.1 Aquitalea sp. S1-19
CGGTCAGCGTTGCCACCAACTCCGGATGGCAATGTCCCAGCGCATTGACGGCAATCCCGCCGGCAAAGTCCACGTATTCGCGGCCCGACTGGTCCCACACCCGCGAACCCGATCCACGCACCGGAATAAACGCGGCAGGACCGTAATTAGGCACCATCACCTGATCAAAAGTGGCGCGACTGACCGTATTCATCATCTGCTTTCCTTGCTTGCTGTAGCGGAGTTGTTTTAGTGGTTTTGAGCGATTCTACATTGCCTTGTCAAAATACCCACTTCACCTATGCGACGCAGGTTTACAGATTTACTTGACCCAGATCAAAGCCACCGCCTTTTTGCACAAAAAACGCCCATATAACAGCTTTGACTAATGCAAACACACATCACCAGCCTGCCATAACGCCCTGCCAATGCGTGCGCAGCATGCAAAATGCCCCGCACAAGGCGGGGCATTGATAGCCAAAAATCAGGCTATATCAGTTTTTAACAGGCACCGCCTGCAAGACGGCCTTGAGCAAATCCCAGACCTTGGCAACCGACTCAACATTCACCCGTTCTCCCGGCGCATGCGCGCCCTGGATATCAGGACCGAAGGACACCATATCCATCTGCGGGTACTTGGAGCCGATCAGGCCGCACTCCAGCCCGGCATGGATCACCTTGACCCCGCTCTCCCCACCAAACTCGCGTGCATACACCTGACGGAACAGTGCCAGCAGGGCCGAATCCGGATTAGGTGCCCAGCCCGGATACTTGCCTTCGCGCTGGATGTCGCATTTTGCCAAGCTAAACAGGCTGACGATTTCATCGGCCAGCATCTGGGTGCCCGACTCGAGCAAGGAGCGCACCATCAAGTTGGCAAACAGCACGCCATCTTTGATCTGCACTACACCCAGATTATTCGAGGTTTCCACTACGCCAGTCACGCGCTGACTCATACGCTTGACCCCGTGTGGAGCCGCATGCAATGCCGACAACAAGCGCGCCTGATCGGCGGCGGCCATCACACCCTCCGCGCTAGCGGTTTCGTACACGACGCGCACGCCCTCGTCCACACCATAAAGCTCGAACTGCAGCAGGCTCTCGAACTCGGCCAGACGCTGTTCCAGTTGTGCCTGCTTGTCAGCCGGCAGCGCCACGACGGCAGCAGCTTCACGCGCCAGCGCATTGCGTGCGGTACCGCCATCAAACGACACCAGCCGCAATTCAAACTCGGCCTCCAGCGCTTTAATCAGGCGCAGCAGGCTCTTGATCGCATTGCCACGACCCAGATGGATGTCACAGCCGGA
>NZ_RJTZ01000314.1:0-1125 GCF_024343515.1 Aquitalea sp. S1-19
ACGGGTGATTTTCACATCGCCATACGAGATGGCCGGTGCGGCTGCGCCCTGATAATGCGCCAGCGAGTGCTTGAGGAAATTCACGTCGTCGCGCGCCTCGTAGCCGTCCAGACGCTGGTGCGCACCGCGCGACTCGCGCCGGTTCAGTGCCGAATGCGCCATGGCTTCGGCCACATCCAGCTGGTAGCCCAGCTCGATCGCCAGCAGCCAGTCGCTATTCCACACCGAAGATCGGTCTTCGATGTGGATGTCGCGGTAGCGCACCTTAAGCTCGGCCAGCTTGTCGCAGGTGGCCTGCATGCTGTCGTGCAAGCGGTAGATGCCGCAGCCCTCTTCCATGGTTTGCGCCATTTCGCGGCGAAGGTCGGCGATGCGCTCGCTGCCATCGCGGCGCAGCAGGTTTTGCGCCGGCAAGGCGGCCGCTTCGGCTAGTTTGAGCAAGGCCGCACTATTGCGTGGCTTGGCGGAGCGGGCATAAAGGCTGGCGGATTCACCGGCCACCTTGCCGAACACCGACAGTTCGGCCAGCGAGTTGGAGCCCAGCCGGTTGGCGCCGTGAATGCCGACGCTGGAACAGTCGCCGGCGGCAAACAAGCCGGGCAAGGAGGCTGCGCAGTGAATGTCGACCGGTATACCGCCCATGGTGTAGTGCACCGCCGGGCGCACCGGAATCGGCTCGGTGACCGGGTCAACGCCCATGAATTCGCGTGCCAGCTCGCAGATTTGCGGCAGGCGCTCGTGCAGTTTTTCCGCGCCCAGATGGCGCAAATCCAGATGCACCACCGGGCCGTAGCGGCCGTCTATGGTGCGCTCCTTCTGCATCTCGTACCAGAAGGCCTGGCTCAGGCGGTCGCGCGGCCCAAGTTCCATCGCCTTATTGCGCGGCTTGTCCTCGGCCGGCCCCAGCCCATAGTCCTGCAAATAGCGGTAGCCATCCTTATTGACCAGCAGCCCGCCCTCGCCACGACAGGCCTCGGTAAACAGCAGCCCGGTGCCCGGCATACAGGTCGGGTGATACTGCACGAACTCCATATCGCGCAAAGGCACACCATGGCGATAGGCCACCGCCATGCCGTCGCCGGTGACGATGCCGCCATTGGTATTCTCGCGGAACACACGTCCGGC
>NZ_RJTZ01000315.1:0-1125 GCF_024343515.1 Aquitalea sp. S1-19
CGACCTGCAGGCGATGATGGATGTGATGACTGCAGAGCTGCGCCGCGCCGGCTATTGGCATGCGGTGGCGGCCAGTGCGCCGTTGGCTAATCCTTTTTCTTCCGGTATGGACAATCTGGATACGGCGATGCCGGCTTGTGTGCGCTACAGCTATGACCGCGATAGCGATGGTCAGATCAGCGCAGATGAGCGTCTGGGTTTCAAGCTGCAAACTATCGCCGGCGTAATGAGTCTGCGTATGAAAACCAGCGGCCCGGCCTCCATGCTGTGCAGTAGTGGTAACTGGGAAAGCCTGTCCGATGGCGCACTTATGGCGGTGGATACGTTGCTGTTTGATGTATCCGCCAGCAAGTGTGTGAATGTGACCCGGGCGCAGCGTACGGACAGTGGCGGTTGTACGGCGCTATTGGCCAGCGCACAAAGCGGTGACCGCGTGGTCGAGGTACGTCTGCTCAAGGTCCGGCTGGGTGCTTATCTGCTGGCCGATCCATCTATCCGCCAGCAGCTGGAAAGTTCGGTACAGCTACGTAACCTGCGGGTTTTCTCCGCGCCTTAGGAGAACGGGTCGTGCGCGATGGTCGTAATCCCCGGCGTCAGGCAGGCATGCTTACCTTGGGCTTGGTGCTGGTCTTAATGATGGCTGTGGCATTGATGACGGTCTATGCCGCCCGAACATCCCTGCTCGAACTCAAGTTGTCCGCCAGCAGTTACCGTGCCAAGCAGGCGCTGGAGGCGGCCGAGGCAGGATTGCATTATGGCGTGGCTTATTATCTTGCCGGCGGAGCCGATCATAATGGTGATGGACAGCTGGATACGGATGCGACAGGAGCGCTGGCGCGCGGTCAGTTGGGTGGTCCGCGCTGGCAGGTGCAGTTTTGCGATGCCGCCAGCTTTGGGCCGGCTTGTGTGCTACCGGCCGCAGCGCCTGTCAGACTGCGCATTATGGCGACCGGCTTTAGCGATGATGGCAGCGCGCGGCGGGTGGTGAGCCAGCTGGTGATGGCCGAGCCGGTATTGCTGGCCGTGCCGGAGGCTACATTGCTTGCACGGCGCTTGGATGGCGCGTCGGGTGGCCGTCTGGAGGTGGTCAATAATCAGCGTCCGCTGACGATCAGGAGTGGTACC
>NZ_RJTZ01000316.1:0-1102 GCF_024343515.1 Aquitalea sp. S1-19
CGAAAATCTCGATTTTTTTCATATCAATAATCCTAATAATGTTGAAATGTTAATCACATCAGAAGACTTCACGGCCGATACGATCCAGCTCGGCCTTAAGCTCACTGCGATCCATGCTTGCCAGCGGCAAGGCCAGCAGCGCCTCGATGCGCGCACGCAAAGTGGCGTAGGCCGCAGTAAAGGCCGCGTCGATTTCGCTGTCCGTGCCGCTCGCATGCGCCGGGTCTTCCACCCCCCAGTGCGTACGCAGCGCCGGGCCCAGATAGGCCGGGCAGGTTTCGCCGGCGGCGGATGCGCACACGGTAATCACGATATCGGGGATAGCCGGCAGCGCATCCCAGCTCTTGCTGCTTAGTCCATCGATCTTCATGCCTTCGCGCGCAAGCAGCGCGATCGAGCGCGGGTGAACATAACCTGCCGGCTGGCTGCCGGCACTCATAGCCCTAAAGCCTTCCGGTGCCAGATGATTAAAGGTGACTTCGCCAAGAATGGAGCGGCAGGAGTTGCCGGTACACAGAAAAAGAATATTCATGCTTAAGATTCCAGCTTAGGAGAAACAGGGGGCAAAACGGTGTCCGGGCAGCACGAAGCGGCACGCGCATCGAGACACTCCTCCGGCTTGCCGCTGCAACACTCGGCGGTGAGATAGGCGATCAATTCCAGCATCAGCGGCAGATTGGCACGGTAGCGCTGAAAGCGTCCCTCCTGCGTCACCGATACCAGGCCCGCATGCGTCAGTGCCTTGAGATGGAAGGACAGCTTGTTAGGCGCAAGATCCAGCACAGCGGCAATTTCTCCGGCCACCAGCCCTGCATGACCATGTTTGACCAGCAGGCGAAAGGCGTCGAGGCGGATGCCGGAGGACAGCGATTCGAAAATGTGGGTAGCGGTTTGGTTTTCCATGCTTCAACAATACAACTAAAGTTGAAATGTTGCAATATCAAAAAGCGCCCGAAGGCGCTTAACGGAGCTGGCCGCGTGAACCGCTGCGCTTACAAATAGTCACGCAAGCGATAGTAGGCCATCCCCAGCACCAGTGCCGGCGTACGCAGCAGTTTGCCGCCAGGGAAATCGCGGTGACGCAACTTGCCGAACAGATCAA
>NZ_RJTZ01000317.1:0-1097 GCF_024343515.1 Aquitalea sp. S1-19
GGCGACAGCAAGCTGCAGAACACCGGCTTTATTGCCCTCCAGTCGGCTGCAGTCGCGGCAGGTAGCAGCATGCTGCTCAAGCAAGCCTTTAACCGTGCACGACCGGATGAGGGTCAAGGCCACTGGAGCCGGCAAGATGCAGGCCAGTCACGTAGCGACAGCAGCTTTCCGTCCAACCATACTGCAGTAACATTTGGCGCCATCACACCATTTGCCGCCGAATACCGTGCACCCTGGCTATATGGTGTTGCCGGCATTGCCTCGCTCGGACGTACGGCCAAGGGCAAGCACTGGGTATCGGATGTTGCGGCCGGCGGCCTGCTCGGGTATGCGACAGGGAAATGGCTGTGGAGCGCACAGCGCGAGCGCGGCCGTTACCAGCCTATTTTCGACTTCGGCCCCGGTTACGCTGGCGTCAAAGTTGACGTCAGCTATTAACACCAGGCTTTCAAGCATAAAACAATACGATTTTCATCTTTGATTCGCGGCCTAGTAGGTCGCTCGCTTTAAAAGGGTTTTTTAGATGCAAAAAAAGCGACTCGCCATTCTGGCTGTCACGCTATCCATGGCATCCGCCCATGCGCTAACGCCGGAGCAAATCGCACTGGCCCGCCAGTACGGTGCCAGCGAGGCACAAATTCAGGCGGCTTCCGCCAGTGCTGCACAATCTGCGACCTCGCCTTCCGAAGCCGCACCAGCACTAGCCCCCACCATACAGCCGCGCACAACAGCTGCTACCGCCAGCAAGGCAGGCGAACCTTTCGGTTACAGCCTGTTTGCCGGCATGCCGACCAGCAATACCCCGCTTTCCGATTTACCGGTGCCAGACGACTATCTGATCGGCCCCGGTGACGAGCTGAAAATCCAGCTCTACGGCAAGGAAAATGCACTGCATACCTTGCGCGTCGGCCGTCAGGGCAATATCGACTTCCCCGGCCTAGGCCCGATTTATGTAGCCGGCAATAGCTACCAGCAAGTCGCCGTCGACCTGATCAGTCGCATCAAGTCGCAGATGCTGGGCGTAGACGTATTCGTCTCCATGGGTGCCCTGCGCATGATGCAGATCACCGTGACCGGCGAAGCCTTCAAGCCGGGCG
>NZ_RJTZ01000318.1:0-1050 GCF_024343515.1 Aquitalea sp. S1-19
TCCGCGCCTCCACACCAAAATGTTATTGGCATTGATTGTAACGGATTTGTTTATATCTGCGCGACAGCCCACCTCAGTTGGCTAGCGCCTCTTCCAGGCACGACAACAACGCCGCCCCGTAGCGGGCTAGCTTAAGCTCTCCCAAACCATAGATACGTCGCAACTCGGCCAGAGACGACGGCCGCTTCTCGACCAGTTCGCGCAAGGTCTTGTCGGAGAAAACGGCATAAGCCGGCACATTGTGCTCATCGGCCATGCCTTTACGCCAACGCCTGAGCGCCTGCCAGACCCGCTCCTCGCGCTCGGTGCGCAGCCAGTGCTCGGCGCTACCGGCTTTGGCCCGGCTGTCGTCGGCCAGCGGCCGCAGGAAGATTTTTTCCTGCCCTTTAAGAATGCTGCGGCTGGATTCGGTCAACACCAGCGACTGGCCGCGCACGACATCAACCTCGATGATTTTTCTTGCCACCAGCTGGCGCACCAGCGAACGCCATGCCCGCTGCGAATACTCCTTGCCTATGCCGAAGGTAGAGAGCTGGTCATGGCCTGCTTGCTGCACGTGAGTATTGCTGCGCCCCAGCAGCACATCGATGACTTGGCTGGCCGGATAGCGCTGCCCGACCCGCCAGATACACGACAATAGTTTTTGCACGGCCAGCGTCGCATCAAACGTGACCGGCGGGTGCAGGCAATTGTCGCAATGCCCGCACGGCTGCCCCGCCTCACCGAAATGCGCCAGGATAAGCTGGCGACGGCAGGCGGCGGTTTCGCAAAAAGCGACCATTGCATCCAGCTTGGACAGCTCGACCTGCTTTTGCAGCTGAGCCATCTCCGAGTTCAGGATCATCTGCGTCAGCTGCACCATATCGTTCAGCCCATAACACAACCAGCTGGACGCAGGCAGCCCGTCACGCCCGGCGCGCCCCGACTCCTGGTAAAAATTTTCCGGGCTTTTAGGCAGGTCGACATGAGCGACAAAGCGTACGTCCGGCTTGTCTATGCCCATGCCGAAGGCGACGGTCGCCACCATCACCACCCCGTCCTCACGCAAAA
>NZ_RJTZ01000319.1:0-1043 GCF_024343515.1 Aquitalea sp. S1-19
CCGTTTTGCACCACATCCAGTACCTGGGTGCCCGGGGCGATTTCACCGCCCGGAAATACGCGGATCTGGAACTTGCCGCCGGTCAGCTCGGCGACACGCTTGGACAGCTGTTCGGCTGCACCGTAAATGGTGTCCAGGCTTTTGGGAAAGCTGGACGCCAGACGCCAGCGTACGGCCGGACCGTCAGCTGCAAGCGCAGGGGCGCTGACAACGGCAGCAGCAACGCCGGTGGCACCGGCTTTTTTCAGAAATGAACGTCTCTCCATCTTCTTCTCCTCCAGGGGTGGGCATTTGCCCGGTCGCGAAAGCGTCCGGCACCATGGCTGCGGTCTTATGCCGTTTTAAGTAGCCAGGGTGCGAATAATTTAGCACATGGGATATTCGATAAGGTTTTCACATAAAAAATGGGTAAAAAAACGGGGCATGATTGCCCCGTTTGTCGTTTATTTGCTGCGGTTGGTGTACATGAAGGATTCCATGCCCTGTTCGGCCAGATTGAACCAGCCGTGCTCGAGGGCGCGGAATTTTTTCCATGGGCCGTAGATCTTGCCGAAGGCCGGGTTCTTCTTCGCTTCTTCTTCGTACAAATTAAAAGCGATGGTCTGTGCGGCCTTCATGATGTCTGCCGGATACTTCTTCAGCTTGACGCCTTTTTGCAGCAGACGCACCAGTGCCTGCGGGTTCTGTGCGTCGTACTGGGCCAGCATGGTCAGGTTGGCTTCGGCGGCGGCCACTTCAAAAGCCTGCTGATATTCTTTTGGCAGTTTGGCCCACTGCTTGTTATTGACGTAGAACGACAGGTTTGGACCCGGTTCCCAGAAGCCCGGGTAGTAGTAGAACGGAGCGACCTTGTAGAAGCCGAGTTTTTCGTCGTCGTACGGGCCGACCCATTCGGTGGCGTCGATGGTGCCTTTTTCCAGCGCCGGATAGATGTCACCGGCCGGCAGGGACTGGGGAATTGCACCCATTTTGGCCATGATCTCGCCGCCAAAACCCGGGATGCGCATCTTCAGGCCCTTGAGATCAGCCATCGATTTCACTTC
>NZ_RJTZ01000032.1:0-28466 GCF_024343515.1 Aquitalea sp. S1-19
GGGTGGCGCAGTTTCGCGACCAGACCCGGCGCTTTCTGGCTGGCGAATTGTCCGAAGAAGAGTTTCGTCCCTTGCGCCTGATGAATGGCCTGTATATACAGCGCCACGCACCGATGTTGCGGGTGGCTATTCCTTACGGGCATTTCAGCAGTCATCAGATGCGCAAGCTGGCACATATTGCCCGCACTTACGACAAAGGCTATGCCCACTTTACCACCCGGCAAAACGTCCAGTTCAATTGGCCGGCGCTGGAGAGTGTGCCGGATATTCTGGCCGAGCTAGCCGGTGTTGAAATGCACGCAATCCAGACATCAGGAAATTGCGTACGCAATACCACCACAGATGCCTTTGCCGGTGTGGCAGCTGATGAACTGCTGGACCCGCGCCCCTGGTGCGAAATTATCCGCCAGTGGAGCACCTTGCATCCCGAGTTTGCCTATCTGCCGCGTAAATTCAAGATTGCGGTCTCAGGCAGCCTGGAGGATAGAGCCGCAACCTGGGTGCATGATATCGGGTTGCAGGTGGTCAGAAATGCCGACGGCGAGGTCGGCTTTCGCGTGCTGGTGGGCGGAGGCTTGGGGCGCACGCCAGTGATAGGCGAGCAGGTTCGGGAATTTTTGCCGGGCGAGCATCTGTTGACCTACCTGGATGCCGTGCTGCGCGTATACAACCGCTTTGGCCGGCGTGACAACAAATACAAGGCGCGCATCAAGATTTTGGTCAAAGCGATGACGGTAGAGGGTTTTGCTGCCAAGGTCGAGGATGAGTGGCAGCATCTGAAAGGTGGTGCGGCGACCTTGCGCGCGCAGGATATCGCGCATTTTGCCAGCTTCTTTACGGCACCGGCTTATGAGGTGCTGCCGCCTCATCCAGTCGAGCTGGCAGCCGCCATGGAAGCACATCCTGCTTTTGTGCGCTGGCTTGAACGCAATACCCGTGCCCACCGGCAGCCGGGTTATCGCGCCGTAGTGTTGTCATTGAAAAAAACCGGCGTGCCGCCTGGTGATATTACGGCCGAGCAGATGGATGCCGTAGCCGGGATGGCCGAGCGCTTCGGTTTTGGCGAGATTCGTGCCGCCCACGAGCAGAACCTGATTCTGCCGGATGTACGGGAACAGGATTTGTTCGCCTTGTGGACCTTGGCGCGTGAGTGGGGTTTTGCTACGCCGAATATCGGTTTGCTGACCGATATGATTTGCTGCCCGGGCGGCGACTTCTGCGGTCTGGCCAATGCCAAGTCGATCCCGGTTGCCGAGGCGATACAGCGCCGCTTCGATGATCTGGATTATCTGCATGACTTGGGCGAGATCGATTGCAATTTGTCCGGTTGCATCAATGCCTGCGGTCACCACCATATCGGTCATATCGGTATTCTGGGTGTCGATAAAAATGGTGAGGAGTGGTACCAGATTACGCTGGGTGGAAGTCAGGGAAATCTGGCCTCGCTAGGTAAGGTCATCGGCCCTTCGTTTGCCCAGGCGGATATTCCAGAGGTCTTCGAGAAGATTCTGGGGGTTTACATCGCCAAGCGTCAGGCTGGAGAGCGCTTTATCGAAACGGTACGGCGTATTGGCCTCGTACCCTTTAAGGAGTCGGTCTATGCGCAACATCATTAAAAACGGGCAAGTCACTGCGGACGAATGGCTGCTGCTGCGTGAAGAAAGTCATTCATGGCCGGCACAAGATGTGATCGTTCCGCTGGAAGTCTGGCTGTCGGCAGGTTTGGTGCATAGCCATCGCTCTGCACCTTGGCTTGCGCCGGATGCAGATATTGCTGCGCTGCTGCCCCATTTGGCCGACCTACCGTTAATCGCCATTGATTTTCCCGCATTTACCGATGGCCGCGGCTATAGCCTGGCGCGTTTGCTGCGCGAGCGTTATGGCTATGCCGGAGAGTTGCGCGCGATTGGTGATGTGCTGCAAGACCAGTTGTATTATCTGCATCAAACCGGTTTTGACAGCTTTGCAGTGCGGGAAGACAGGGATGCAACTCAGGCGCTGGCTGCACTGCAGGACTTCTCCGATGGTTATCAGGTTTCCTGGCGCCGCGCCGAGCCATTATTTAAGCGTGTTTTTTAAACATATATGTCAAAGCTAAGGGCATTAAGCAAATCGGTATTTACTAATTTTGTTGTTTTTATGCCATAGATGGCAGGGTTTGATGGCCTAGCGAGTTGACACTATGTAAATGTGTTTATATAGTGCTAAAGCCTTGCATATTGAATTTTGCACGCTAGAGTGATGAAGGTGTCTCACCATCCATTAAAGGCAAGCGAGGCACTTTTGATACTGGCTTTTAAAGAAAAGGGAAGTTTAAGATGATCAAACAGCTCAAAGTAAGTGCCTTGCTTGGCGCCCTGCTGGTTTCCACCAGTGCATTTGCCGCTCACCCAGGCTATCTGGATGACCAGGCAACTGACAAAGTCGTACGTAACAACTACGGCGAGTGCTGGAGAACTGCATCTTTCGACAAGGCCAAAGACGGTCTGGTTGAGTGCGGTGACCGCGAAGCCGTCAAGGTTGTCGTTGCGCCAGTAATGGTTCTGGTACAGGAAAAGATTTCCCTGTCGGCTGACGTATTCTTCAACTTTGCCAAGGCCACCCTGCGCCCTGAAGCTAAAGAAGAACTGGGCCCGCTGGTTGAAAAGCTGAAGGCCAATGGCGACAAGCTGCAATCGGTTGAGCTGGCTGGTTACACCGACTTCTACGGTTCCGACAAGTACAACCAGAAGCTGTCGCAAGAGCGTGCTGACACCGTGCGCACCTTCCTGGTTGAAAACGGCGTTGCCGCAGCCAAGGTGACCGCAGTTGGCAAGGGCAAGGCTGCTGATGGCCTGACCCAAGAGTGCAAGGCCAAGAAGCTGAAGACCCAGGCTGAAATGAAGGCTTGCGTGGCTGGCGATCGTCGCGTTGACGTGACCATCAATGCCATGAAGGAATCCATGGTTGAACAGAAGTAATTCTGTTTTTATCCGATAAAAAGCCCTGCTGATGCAGGGCTTTTTTGTTTTGCCGGCAAGATGGCCCACTATCTTGCGTAAAGCCGCCATTGCTTGTGGTGCAAGGCTGGACGCTGGCAAGCGTCGACCGCTACAATCGAAGGCTTTCAGGGCAAAGGGCGGCAATGCAGGTATATTTCGGAGATCCCCGTCGCTTTGGTTTGCCCGGGTGTGCGCTGACCATAGGCAACTTCGATGGTGTCCATCAGGGGCACCAGAATATGCTGAAGCGCCTGCGTGCCGAGGCCGATCTGCGTGGACTGCCTAGTGCCGTGCTGACATTCGAGCCGCACCCCCGAGAATTTTTTAGCCGCACCGAGCCACCGGCACGCCTTTCTACCTTGCGCGACAAGCTGGCCGAGCTGGAGGCCTCCGGCTTGGTGGACAGGGTATTTGTCTACCGCTTCAACCATGCGTTCGCCCGCATGGAGGCACAGGCATTTATCGATGAGGTGTTGGTCGGGGCGTTGAATACCCGCTATTTGCTGATAGGGGATGATTTCCAGTTCGGCGCCAAGCGTAGCGGCGATTTTTCCTTATTGTGTGCTTGTCCGCACTTTGTGACCGAGGCCATGCCTTCGGTGCTGGTCAAGGGCGAGCGCGCATCCAGTACGCGGGTACGCGAGTGCCTGGCGGCGGGGAATCTGGATGCTGCCGAGCACTTTCTGGGTCATTCTTACCAATTGTCTGGCCGGGTCATGCATGGCCGCAAACTTGGGCGTACGCTGGGTTTCCCTACCGCCAATATTCATTTGCCGCACCGTAAGCCGGCGCTGGAGGGCGTATTCGTGGTCGAGGCGGATACTGCTAGTGGTACCTTTGGCGGCGTGGCCAGCCTAGGAAAGAATCCGACGGTCAGCCAGAGTCAGGACTACAAGCTGGAAGTGCACCTGTTTGATTTTGCTGGCGATTTGTATGGCCAGCGCATGACCGTACGCTTCCTGAAAAAACTGCGCGATGAAGCGCGCTATGATGATTTGGATTCGTTGGTAGCACAGATAGAACATGATGCTAGCAGCGCACGAAGCTATTTGAACAATTTGCAGCGAGAACAGGCATGAGCATCGATTACCGCAAGACCGTCAACCTGCTGGATACACCATTCCCGATGCGGGGTGATTTGGCCAAACGTGAACCCGCCTGGGTCAAGCGCTGGCAGGAAGAAAAGCGCTACGACAAATTGCGCAAGCTCTGCGCCGGGCGTCCGAAGTTTGTCCTGCATGACGGCCCGCCCTATGCCAACGGCGACATCCATATCGGCCATGCGGTGAACAAGGTACTCAAGGACATTATCGTGCGCTCGCGCACGCTGTCCGGCTTCGATGCGCCCTATGTCCCGGGTTGGGACTGCCATGGCCTGCCTATCGAGCTGATGGTGGAAAAGCTGCATGGCAAGGATATTCCGGCCGCCAAGTTCCGCGAACTGTGCCGCGAGTACGCCAAGGAGCAGATTGCACGCCAGAAGAAGGACTTCATCCGTCTGGGCGTATTGGGTGACTGGGATAATCCTTATCTGACGATGGACTTCAAGACCGAAGCCGACATCGTGCGCACTCTGGGCAAAATCAACGACAACGGCTTCCTGTTCAAGGGCGAGAAGCCGGTGCACTGGTGTATCGAGTGTGGCTCGGCGCTGGCCGAGGCGGAAGTCGAGTATGAAGACAAGGCATCGCCGGCGATTGATGTTGCCTTCCCGGTGGCTGATGCCGCGCGTCTGGCTGAAGTGTTCGGCATTTCCGACGCATCCAACGCCTATGCCGTGATCTGGACCACGACGCCGTGGACTTTGCCTGCGAACCAAGCGGTATCGGTCAGCCCGACCCTGACTTACCAGTTGTTCGACACGGTCAAGGGCAAGCTGATTCTGGCCAAGGATCTGGCGGAGTTGGCGCTTGCGCGTTATGGCTGCGCCGATGCTACGCTGCTGGCCGAAGTGGCCGGTGAAAAGCTGGACATGCTGATGCTGAACCACCCGTTCTACGCACGTCAGGTGCCGGTGATTCTGGGCGATCACGTGACCACCGATGCAGGTACCGGTCTGGTGCACACCGCTCCGGCGCATGGTCTGGAAGACTTCCAGGTCGGCCGCGCCTATGGTCTGCCGGTGGAAAATCCGGTGATGGACAATGGCCGCTATACCTCGGCAACCGAATTCTTTGCCGGCATGAGCGTATGGGAAGCCAATCCTGCCGTTATCGCGCTGCTGCAAGAGAAGGGCGTGCTGCTGGCCAATATCAAGCTGGTGCACAGCTATCCGCATTGCTGGCGCCACAAGACCCCGATTATCTTCCGTGCGACCGCGCAGTGGTTTATCGGCATGGAAAAACCGGGCAAAGAGGGCGAGACCTTGCGCTATCGCGCCCGCCGCGCCGTGGAGAGCACAGAGTTCTTCCCGGCCTGGGGGCGTGCGCGTCTGGAATCCATGATTTCCAACCGTCCGGACTGGTGTGTGTCGCGCCAGCGCAGCTGGGGTGTGCCAATGACCTTCTTCGTGCACAAGGAAAGCGGCGAGCTGCATCCACGCTCCGGCGCCTTGCTGGAAGAAGTCGCGCTGCGTATCGAGCAGCAGGGCATAGAGGCCTGGTTTAGCCTGGATGCGAAAGACTTGCTGGGCGAAGAGGCCGAGCACTACAAGAAACTGTCCGACACGCTGGATGTGTGGTTTGACTCCGGCTCGACCCACTTTGCCGTCTTGAAGCAGCGCCCTGAGCTCGCGTGGCCGGCCGACCTGTATCTGGAGGGGTCCGACCAGCACCGCGGCTGGTTCCAGAGCTCCTTGCTGACCGGTTGCGGCACCATCGGCCGCGCGCCTTACAAGCAGTTGCTGACCCACGGTTTCGTGGTGGATGGCAAGGGCCTGAAGATGTCCAAGTCCAAGGGCAATGTGGTCGCGCCGCAAAAGGTCAACGACAGTCTGGGCGCCGATATTCTGCGCCTGTGGGTGGCATCGACCGATTACTCGGGCGAGCTGGCCATTTCGGACGAGATCCTCAAGCGCGTGACCGAGAGCTATCGCCGCCTGCGCAATACTTTGCGCTTCCTGTTGGCCAACCTGTCGGATTTCGATCCGCTGCAGGACGCCGTACCGTTTGGCCGTCTGCTCGAGCTGGATCAGTACGCCATTTTGCTGGCCAAGAATGTGCAGGACAAGGTGGCCGGTGACCAGTACAGCCGTTATGCCTTCCATCAGGCCATGCAGGAAATCGTCGGCTATTGCTCCGAGGATATGGGTGCCTTCTATCTGGACGTGATCAAGGACCGCCTGTACACCATGCAGGCCGATAGTGCCGGCCGTCGCAGTGCACAGACCGCGCTTTACCATATCACGCGCAGCTTGCTGCTCTTGCTGCAACCGGTGCTGTGCTTTACCTCGGATGAGGCATGGCAGGTTTTGACCGGTAGCGAGGAAGAATCGGCGCTGTTCCATACCTGGCACGAGTTCCCGCAGCTGGATGATGGCGCGGCCCAGGCCTTGCTGGCCAAGTGGAGCCGCATCCGCGAGTTGCGCGCTCAGGTGAACAAGGATGTCGAAACCTTGCGCGGCGAGGACAAGCTGGGTTCGTCCCTGCAGGCTGAGCTGGATATCGTGGCGGATGAGGCGCTGTTCCCGCTGCTGTCCAGCCTGGGGGAAGATCTCAAGTTCGTGTTTATCGTGTCGCGTGTGCGTTTGAGTGCCGGCGATGTGACCACGGTCAAGGTGTCGGCTGCGGATCACGCCAAGTGCGACCGTTGCTGGCACTACCGCAGCGATGTAGGCACGCATGCCGGCCACGGTCATGTATGCGGGCGTTGCGTGGAAAACATCGATGGCAAGGGTGAGGTGCGCAGCTATGCCTGATGTTGCCGGCAACTCTGCGGTGACTGAACGCGGCACAGGGCAAGGCAGTCTGGTCTGGTTTGCTTTAGCTGTCGCCATCGTGGTGCTGGACCAGCTCACCAAGACCTGGTTCAACACCGAGTTCCGCTTTGGCGAGGTGAGGGAGGTCATTCCCGGCTTCTTCAACTTTACCTTGCTGTACAACCCGGGGGCAGCATTCAGCTTTCTGGCGGATGCCGGTGGCTGGCAGAAGTACTTTTTCACGGCGCTGGCGTTCGGGGTATCGGGCTGGCTGGGCTGGAATATCATCAAGAAGCGCTTTAGCACGCTGATGAATCTGGCCGCCGCCTTTATCATCGGTGGCGCCATCGGTAATGTGATTGACCGCATGATCCATGGTCATGTGATCGACTTCATCCAGCTGCATTATTACCAGAGCTGGTATTACCCTGCATTCAATCTGGCGGACTCCTTTATCTGCGTTGGCGCGGTGCTGATGGTGATAGACAGTTTCCGGCACCCCGCCGGACAGTGATGACCGAGGGCCGGCTTGCCGGCCCTTCTTGCATGGAAAGTGAAAAGAATGACGAAGACCATCATGCTGGCCAATCCGCGCGGTTTTTGTGCCGGGGTTGACCGGGCTATCGCCATCGTCGAGCGGGCGCTGGAAATTTACGGTGCGCCCATCTATGTCCGCCATGAGGTGGTGCATAACCGCTTTGTGGTGGAAGGCTTGCGCGACAAGGGCGCTGTATTTATCGAGGACCTGGCCGATGTGCCGGCCGGTGCCACGCTGATCTACTCGGCGCACGGCGTTCCGCTGTCGGTACGCGCCGAGGCCGAAGCCAAGGGCCTGAATGTGTTTGATGCCACGTGTCCCTTGGTGACCAAGGTGCATGTCGAGGTCAAGCGCATGCGTGAGGCCGGCATGGACATCGTGATGATAGGGCACAAGGGGCATCCCGAGGTCGAGGGCACCATGGGGCAGGCCGACGGCGGCATGTATCTGGTCGAAAGCGTCGACGATGTGGCGCGCCTGCAGCTTAGCCGCCCAGAGGCTTTGTCCTATGTCAGCCAGACCACCTTGTCGGTGGATGAGACGCGCGACATTATCGCGGCACTCAAGGCACGCTTTCCGGCGATTGTCAGTCCGAAAAAAGACGATATCTGCTACGCCACGCAAAACCGGCAGGATGCGGTCAAGGCCATGACCGAGCAGTGCGATCTGATTATCGTGGTCGGCTCGCCTGCCAGCTCCAACTCCAACCGCTTGCGTGAAGTGGCTGCCTTGCGCGGTGTTGAAGCCTATATGGTGGACAACGCGACCGAGCTCAAGCAGGCCTGGTTTGCAGGCAAAGAGCGGGTCGGTGTCACGGCCGGCGCCTCGGCGCCCGAAGTGCTGGTAGCAGCGGTCATCGAAGCGATCCGTGCGCAGGGGCTGGATGTGGTCGAGGAGTTGCCCGGGGTCGAGGAGAAAATCAGTTTTCCGCTGCCGGCGGCCTTGCGCGTCTGAGACAGGGTCTTGCTATTCGGGTAGAGCCGCCGTGATGGCGGCTTTGTCGCGTCTGGGGGATTGAAATGCTGACGCCTTGTCCCTACCTCTAGGCTATTGTTGACCACCTGTCCGAGACAAGCATGAGCGCACAGAAAGAAACCCTGGGTTTTCAGACCGAAGTCAAACAGCTGTTGCAGCTGATGATTCACTCCCTGTATTCCAATAAGGAAATATTCCTGCGCGAGCTGGTGTCCAATGCATCCGACGCATCCGACAAGCTGCGTTTCGAGGCCATCGCCCAGCCGGCACTGTTGGAGTCCGACCCCGAGCTCAAGATCCGCATCGCCTTTGACAAGGACGCGCGCACGCTGACTATTAGCGACAACGGCATCGGTATGACGCGTGCCGAGGTTATCGAGCATATCGGCACCATTGCCAAGTCGGGCACCAAGGCTTTCTTCGAGCAGCTGACTGGCGATGAAAAAAAAGACGCCAGCCTGATCGGGCAGTTCGGCGTGGGCTTTTATTCGGCTTTTATCGTTGCCGACCGCGTGACGCTGACCACCCGCCGTGCCGGTGCTCCCGAGAGCGAAGGCGTGCGCTGGGAATCGGAAGGCCATGGCGAGTACACATTGGAAAACGTGGACAAGGCCACGCGTGGCACCGATATCGTGCTGCATCTCAAGGACGGCATGGACGAGTTTCTGAACGACTGGCGTTTGCGTCAGATCGTGCGGACCTATTCCGACCATATCTCGTTGCCGATCGAGATGCAGAAATCCGCCAGCTTCGATGAGGATGGCAAGGAAATCGTCAGCGAAGAATTCGAAGCGGTGAATCAGGCTTCCGCCCTGTGGAGCCGCAGCAAGAGCGAGATCAGCGACGAGCAGTACCGCGAATTCTACAAGCATGTCGCGCACGACTTTACCGACCCGCTGGCGTGGAGTCATGCCCGGGTTGAAGGGCGTCAGGAATACACCGAACTCTTGTATATTCCGGCACGCGCACCGTTCGATCTGTACGAGCGTGAACGCAAGCAGGGCATCAAGCTGTATGTGCGTCGTGTGTTCATCATGGAAGACGCGCAAAAGCTAATGCCGCATTATCTGCGTTTCGTGCGTGGCGTGATCGATTCGGCCGACCTGCCATTGAACGTGTCGCGCGAGATTTTGCAGGAAAGCAAGGATATCGATGCGATCCGTGCCGGTTGCGTCAAGAAGGTCCTGGGTCTGCTGGATGATCTGGCCGTCAATGATGCAGACAAGTACAAGACCTTCTGGAGCGAGTTTGGTCAGGTACTGAAAGAGGGCGTCGGAGAAGACTTTGCCAACAAGGCGCGTATCGCCAAGCTGCTGCGCTTTGTTTCGACCCATGAAGGCAGTGCCGAGCCTGTGGTATCGCTGGCCGACTATATCGGCCGGATGAAAGAAGGCCAGAACAAGATCTATTACATCACCGCCGACAGTTATGCCGCAGCCGTGGGCAGCCCGCACCTTGAAGTATTCCGCAAGAAGGGCGTTGAAGTACTGCTGCTGATCGACCGCGTCGATGAGTGGGTGACGGCCAGCCTGACCGAATTTGAAGGCAAGGCGCTGGTGTCTGTAGCCAAGGGCGAACTGGATCTGGGCGCGCTGGAAGACGACGCTGATAAGGCTGCACAGAAAGAAGCCGAGGAAAGTGCCCGTCCATTGGTTGAACGGGTCAAGACCTTGCTGGGCGAGCAGGTACAGGATGTGCGCGCGACCTTGCGTCTGACCGATAGCCCGGCGTGTCTGGTCGTGGGGGAAAACGAGATGAGCAGCCATCTCGAGCGCCTGCTTAAGCAGGCCGGGCAGGATGTGCCAGTTTCGCGTCCGGTTCTGGAAGTAAACCCCGAGCATATGCTGGTCAAGCGTCTGGCGAGCGAAAGCGATGACGCGCGCGCAGCGGATCTGGCGCATGTGTTGTTTGACCAGGCACTGCTGGCCGAAGGCGGCAAGCTGGAAGATCCGGCCAGCTTCGTTAAGCGCATCAACCGTCTGATGCTGGAACTGTCTGCCTGAGTCTGATGACGCTTACGCAAAAAAGCCGCCCGGTTTTCGGGCGGCTTTTTTGTGTTTAGCTGCGTAGCGGGTAGCGGTTGATAAAGCGCAACTCGCTCGGGTAGGGGTAGAAGTCTTCGATAAAGCCAGCGCGTATCCGTTCCTGGCGCTGCTGCCAGAAGTCGATGTCCAGCAGGTCGCGGTGATGCTTGAGAAAGACGCGGCGTACATCCGGGTCGCCCAGCAAGAAGGTACCGAACTCTTCGGGGAACACATCGTTGCGTTTGACCGGATACCATACCTCTCCCGACATCTCCATTTCCGGATTGGGCGCAGGCGGAATGCGGCGGAAGTTGCAATCGGTCATGTATTCGATTTCATCGTAATCGTAGAAGATCACCCGGCCATCGCGGGTAACACCGAAGTTCTTGAACAGCATGTCACCGGGGAAGATATTGGCCATCGCCAGCTCCTTGATGGCGGTGCCGTATTCTCGAATGGCGCGCTCTTTCTCGTCTGGCGGGCAGCTCATCAGATACAGATTCAGCGGTTTCATGCGCCGTTCGATATACAGATGCTTGATCACGAGACGGTTGTCGTCCTCTTCGATCAGGGAGGGTGCCAGTTGGCGCAGCTCGTTTAAGAGTTCGGCACTGAAGCGCGCCTTGGGAAAGGCCACATTGGAGAACTCCAGCGTATCGGCCATGCGTCCTACGCGGTCATGATGTTTGACCAGCAGGTATTTGCGCTTGACCGTGGCATGGTCGACCTCTTTGGAGCTGCCAAATACATCCTTGATCAGTTTGAAGACATAGGGGAAGGAGGGCAGGCTGAAAACCAGCATCACCAGTCCCCGTATCCCCGGCGCGATATCGAACTGGTCGTTCGAGTGCGACAGATGCTGCATAAAGTCGCGGTAGAAGATGTTCTTCCCCTGCTTTTGCAGGCCCAGCATGGTGTACAGCTCGGCCTTGGTCTTGGACGGCAGCATGGAGCGCAGAAACTGGATATAGCCGGACGGCACTTCCATATCGACCAGAAAGTGGGCGCGGCTGAAGGAGAACAGAATGCTGATGCGCCATGGCTCGAACAGGATGGTGTCCAGATAGAGCTTGCCGTTGCCGTCATGCAGGATGGGGATGGCAAAGGGGTAGGTCTTGCCGCCATTAATGACCTTGCCGAAGATATAGGCGGTCTTGTTGCGGTAGAAGGCCGAGTGCAAGACCTGGATTTGCAGGCTGGTTTCTGCTGCCGGCCATTGTCCGCCTAAGTGTTCGTGTGCCTGGCGGATGATGTGGCCGAGATCCCGGGCCAGATTGGCGAAAGGGCGTTGCCAGCCATAGTCGCGCACAATCTGGCGCATGGCATGGCGCAGCCCGCCGGTCTTGGGGTAGTAGCTGCGCCAGGTTGGCGGATCGGACTCGATATATTCGGTCGATACCGCCGGACGGACGAAGATGAAGTCGTTATTGAAATAGTCGCGGTGCAAAATACGGCAGAAGACCGAATTGAAGAAGGTTTCGGCCAGCTCCGGTTGCTTGTGGTTGGTCAGCAGGCCGATATAGTACAGCTTGGCCTGCTGCCAGATTTCATCATCCAGCAACTCGGCATGCAGTTCGTGCTGCAGGCGGGAAACGGTTTCTTCGACACGCTCATCGTAAAACTGGATGCGGTCACGGATGGCCTTCTGTATGCCTTGCCAGTTGGCCGTTTCAAACAGTGCCTTGGCTTCATGGCTGCTGGCGCGAAACAGCCGGTAGTGTTTATCAAAGCCTTGAATCAGCGCTTCGGCAATTTCGCGCGCAACCGGGTTGTAGTATTCAGGTATCTGCATGACCGCGCCTTATCCGGGTAAGAGGCGGGCAAAGCAGGCGGTCAGCTTTTTTTGCGCAGCAAGAAGGGCTTGCGTGGCGTGCTATGTCTGGCCTGGCCTGATTTGCCTGTCGTTGAAATGCCTTTAGCATGCTGCACTTGCGGCAAATCTTCAAGCGCGACAGCAAGCTTGCGCCATTCGCCCGGTTTCAGGTCTTCAATATGCCATGGCCCAATGGCGACCCGTACCAGACGCAAGGTTGGCAGGCCGACCTTGGCGGTCATGCGCCTGACCTGACGGTTTTTTCCTTCGCTGATAATGATTTCCAGCCAGGCGTCGGGCACGGTCTTGCGAAAGCGCACTGGTGGTGTGCGCGGCCATAGCTCGGGTGTCTCTATGCGGCGCGCTTGGGCAGGGCGGGTGGTGAAGTCTCCCAGATCGACGCCCTGACGCAAGGCTTCCAGTTGTTCTTCGCGGATTTGTCCTTCGACCTGCACCCAGTAAGTCTTAGGCAGCTTGAAGCGCGGGTCGGCAATGCGCTGTTGCAATTTGCCATCACCGGTCAGTAGCAGCAGGCCCTCGCTGTCTGTGTCCAGACGTCCGGCAGGATAAACACCGGGCAATGGCATGCAGCTTTTCAGCGTCGGATGCTTTTCGTGCTCGGAAAATTGGCAAATAACGCCATAGGGTTTATTTAACAGGACAAGTTCAGTCATTTGGTCTAGCTGTAAGCGGTGAATTTCAGGATAATAACAAGGATGAGGTGGCACCCGTGATAAGAAAGCCCCGACGAAGGCAAGACCGCCCCTCTGAATGCGTTGTGCACGCAGTCTGCATGGCTTACTGCCCTTGCAGATGGCTTAGATGGGTGTAGCCTCTGCACCCACCTTGGCGTCAAGCCTGACCGCACCCGTATCTCTAAAATTGCAATCAACCCATGATGGAGTAGGCATGAGCGATCAATCCCTGATCAAGGTTCCTGCAGCAGGTCAGAAAATCATCCCGGGGCAAGCTGTCCCCAATCATCCGATTATTCCGTTTATTGAAGGCGATGGCATCGGTGTAGACATTACCCCGGTGATGATCAAGGTCATCGATGCTGCTGTAGAAAAAGCCTATCGTGGCGAGAAAAAAATCCACTGGATGGAAGTTTATGCCGGTGAGAAATCAACGCGTCTGTATGGCCCGGATGAGTGGCTGCCTGCCGAGACTTTTGCTGCGTTGAAAGAATTTGCCGTTTCGATCAAGGGCCCGATGACGACGCCGGTTGGCGGCGGCATTCGTTCCTTGAACGTGGCTCTGCGTCAGGAACTGGATCTGTACCAGTGCGTGCGTCCGGTACAGTACTTCAAGGGCGTTCCTTCGCCGCTTAAAAATCCGGAGCTGACCAATATGGTCATCTTCCGTGAAAACACCGAAGATATTTACGCCGGTATCGAGTGGTCGGCCGAGTCCGATGCCGCCAAGAAAGTCATCGCCTTCTTGCAAGAAGAGATGGGCGTGAAGAAGATCCGCTTCCCGGAAACCTCCGGCATCGGCATCAAGCCGATCTCGATCGAGGGCACGACCCGTCTGGTGCGCGCTGCGCTCAAGTACGTGATCGACAACGACCGCAAGTCGCTGACTATCGTGCACAAGGGCAATATCATGAAGTTCACCGAAGGCCTGTTCCGCGACACCGCTTATAAAGTGGCGCAGGAAGAGTTCGGTGCAGAGCTGATTGATGGCGGCCCATGGTGCAAGTTTGTGAACCCGAAGACCGGCCGTGACGTGATCGTTAAGGACGCTATCGCCGACGCCTTCTTGCAGCAGATCCTGCTGCGTCCGGCCGAGTACGACACCATCGTGACCACCAACCTGAACGGCGACTATATCTCCGATGCGCTGGCAGCTCAGGTGGGCGGGATTGGTATCGCGCCAGGCGCCAATATTTCCGACCAGTATGCCGTGTTTGAAGCGACCCATGGCACCGCGCCTAAATATGCTGGCCTGGACAAGGTCAACCCGGGTTCGCTGATTCTGTCCGCCGAAATGATGCTGCGTCATCTGGGTTGGGTTGAGGCCGCCGATCTGGTGATCAAGTCCATGGAAGCGGCGATTGCCGACAAGCAGGTCACCTATGACTTTGCCCGTCTGATGGATGGTGCGACCGAGGTGAGCTGCTCCGCCTTTGGTGACGCGATGATCGCCCGCATGTAAGTCTGGGCTCTTGCCGAAAAGTGGCTCGCCTTTGCGGGCCATTTTTTCGTCTACGATAAGTAGGGTAGGTACAACAAAAAACCCGCCTTCACTTGGAAGACGGGTTTTTTCATCCGGCAGCCCGGCGTGAAGCCAGACTGCCTGCAAACCGGATTAAGCGGCTTGGATGTTCGAAGCTTGCTTGCCCTTAGGGCCCTGAACGATGTCAAAGCTCACGCGTTGACCTTCTTTGAGGGTCTTGAAGCCTTGCATATTGATCGCAGAGAAGTGTGCGAACAGATCTTCGCCGCCTTCGTCTGGAGTAATGAAGCCGAAGCCCTTCGAATCATTGAACCATTTAACGGTGCCAAGTGCCATTATACTTCCTTAACATACGGTAACAGGCTGGTGAGGCCAGACAACAAAAGCAAATGCCGCATCGGCTTCATTCCGATGGCAAAGCATAAGCCAAGCACCAGCCACTATTTCTACCCAATAATGCCTATGGCGTCAAGAATATTTGTATGTATGTCATTTGGGCTTGAAAAAACGTGGTATGCAGCCACTATTAATTGAAAGACGCAAAATTTGCGGAAAGCCAACATGTCTACGCAGTATAAGGATGACGTTCTTCTCGAGGCGTCTCGGGTTCGCGCCGTTCCTCCACCTTTGTTTAAAGTTCTATTGTTGAACGATGATTTCACTCCGATGGATTTTGTTATCGAAGTGTTGGAGCAACTTTTCAGCATGGACCGGGAACAGGCCACACGGGTCATGTTACAGGTGCACCAGTTAGGGCGTGGTGTCTGTGGTATTTATACCAAGGATATTGCGGCGACCAAGGTTGAACAGGTGTTGCAATTTGCACGAACGCACCAGCATCCGCTGCAGTGTGTGATGGAGGAAAACTGATGATCGCCCAGGAACTTGAAGTCAGCCTGCATATGGCATTCATGGACGCAAGGCAAAAGCGGCACGAATTCATTAGTGTCGAGCATCTGCTGCTTGCGATGATAGACAACCCCTCTGCGGCCGAGGTTCTGCGTGCTTGCGGCGCGAATCTGGAGCAGCTGAAAAAGCAGCTTGGCGATTTCGTCGACGAGCATACGCCGGCCGTGCCCGGAGATAAGGAAGTGGAAACCCAGCCTACCCTGGGCTTCCAGCGCGTGATCCAGCGTGCCATTTTGCATGTACAGTCCTCCGGAAAGAAAGAAGTAACCGGGGCCAATATTCTGGTGGCTATTTTTGGCGAGAAAGATTCGCACGCGGTGTACTACCTGCACCAGCAGGGCATTTCTCGGTTGGATGTCGTCAACTATATCTCTCACGGCATCACCAAGCAGCGTTCGCAGCCCGATGCCCAAGCGCGGGAGAATAATCCCGAGGCTGAGGGGGAGGAGGTGGCGAGCGGGCCGGGAGGCGCGCTGGAAAGCTATACCCAGAACCTGAACCAGCTTGCGCGCGAAGGCAAGATCGATCCTTTGATCGGACGCGAAGCCGAGCTTGAGCGCACCATCCAGATTCTGTGCCGTCGGCGCAAGAATAATCCGCTGCTGGTGGGTGAAGCCGGGGTTGGCAAAACCGCGATTGCCGAAGGTTTGGCACGCCGTATCGTGAATGAAGAGATTCCGGATGTATTGGCCCAGGCCACCGTTTATTCGCTGGATATGGGGGCATTGCTGGCTGGCACCAAATACCGTGGCGACTTCGAGCAGCGTCTGAAGGCCGTGATCAAGCAGCTGACCGAAGACCCGCAGGCCATTCTGTTTATCGACGAGATCCATACCCTGATCGGTGCAGGCGCCGCTTCCGGCGGGACGCTGGACGCATCCAACCTGCTCAAGCCGGTGTTGTCCAATGGCCGTTTGCGCTGTATCGGTGCCACGACGTATAACGAGTACCGCGGCATCTTTGAAAAAGATAATGCGCTGTCGCGCCGCTTCCAGAAGATCGATGTCAGCGAGCCTACCGTGGCGCAGACTATCGATATCCTGAAGGGGCTGAAGAGTCGCTTCGAGGCGCATCATGGCGTGCGTTATACGCTGGCGGCTCTGGTGACCGCCGCCGAACTGTCGGCGCGCTATATCAACGATCGTCACTTGCCGGACAAGGCAATAGACGTCATCGACGAGGCGGGTGCCGCGCAGAAAATCCTGCCCAAGTCGCGGCAGAAGAAAGTCATCAATAAGGGCGAGATCGAAGAGGTGGTGGCCAAAAGTGCCCGTATCCCGCCCAAGACGGTTTCGACGGATGACCGCAATGTGCTGCGCAATATCGAGCGTGATCTGAAGAATGTCGTGTATGGGCAGGATAAGGCCATCGACAATCTGGCGACCGCGATCAAGATGAGCCGCTCAGGTCTGGGCAATCCGCAAAAGCCTATCGGTTCTTTCCTGTTTTCCGGGCCGACCGGGGTGGGGAAAACCGAGGTCGCACGCCAGCTGGCATTTGTGCTGGGGGTCGAGCTGATCCGCTTCGATATGTCCGAGTATATGGAGCGTCATGCTGTGTCACGCCTGATTGGCGCGCCACCGGGCTATGTCGGTTACGAACAGGGCGGGCAATTGACCGAGGCGGTCAATAAGCATCCGTATGCGGTGCTGTTGCTGGATGAGATCGAGAAAGCTCACCCGGATATTTTCAATGTGCTGCTGCAGGTGATGGATCACGGCACCTTGACCGATAACAACGGGCGCAAGGCGGATTTTCGCAATGTGGTGATTATCCTGACCACCAATGCCGGTGCCGAGTCGCTGTCCAAGCCGAGTCTGGGCTTTACCGATAGTAAGGTGGCAGGGGACGAAATGGCGGATATCAAGCGTTTGTTCAGCCCCGAGTTCCGCAACCGGCTGGATGCCATTGTGCCGTTTGCGCGGCTGGATGAAAAAATCATCCTGCAGGTGGTCGACAAATTCCTGCTGCAACTGGAGCAGCAATTGCACGAGAAAAAAGTCGATATCCACTTTACCGATGCACTACGCCTGTATCTTGCCAAGCATGGTTTCGATCCGCAGATGGGTGCCCGACCCATGGCGCGCCTGATTCAGGATTGCATCCGCAAGGCCTTGGCTGACGAACTCTTGTTCGGCCGTCTGGCCAGTGGCGGCGAAGTCACGGTGGATGTGGATGCCGGGGATAAAGTCGTGCTGCAGTTCGCCGAGGATGCCCTGCACGCAGAGCCGGCATAAAGCACGCTTTGCCAGAGAAAAGCCCGCGAGTTCCGCGGGCTTTTTGTTGTTCAGCGCGTTTAGTGCGCTGCAAAAACCCCCGCCCGAAGCCGGGCGGGGGTCAAGAGAAGCGCGTGCTTGATAAGCGCTATTCTCAGTGGAACTGCTCTTCTTCGGTCGAGCCTGTCAGCGCGGTCACCGAGGACTTGCCGCCCTGGATCACGGTGGTGACATCATCGAAGTAGCCAGTGCCGACTTCCTGCTGGTGCGACACGAAGGTGTAGCCGCGGTCGCGTGCTGCGAACTCTGGCTCTTGTACCTTCTCGACGTAGGCCGACATGCCGCGTGCCACGTAGTCCTGTGCCAGATCGAACATGTTGTACCACATGCTGTGAATGCCAGCCAGGGTGATGAACTGGTACTTGTAACCCATGGCGCCCAGCTCGCGCTGGAACTTGGCGATGGTTGCGTCGTCCAGGTTTTTCTTCCAGTTGAAAGAAGGCGAGCAGTTGTAGGCCAAGAGCTTGCCTGGGTGTTTGGCGTGTACGGCTTCGGCAAACTTGCGGGCAAATTCCAGATCCGGGGTGCCGGTTTCACACCATACCAGGTCAGCGTATTCGGCGTAGGCCACGGCGCGGCTGATGGCTTGTTCCAGACCTTTTTTGGTCTTGTAGAAGCCTTCTGCGGTACGTTCGCCAGTCAGGAATGGCTTGTCGTTTTCGTCGTAGTCGCTGGTCAACAGGTCAGCAGCTTCGGCATCGGTACGGGCGATCACCAGTGTTGGTACACCGTAGACGTCGGCAGCCATACGGGCTGCGATCAGCTTCTGTACCGCTTCCTGGGTTGGAACCAGTACCTTGCCGCCCATGTGGCCGCACTTCTTGACGGAAGCGAGCTGGTCTTCAAAGTGAACACCACCTGCGCCGGCGCGGATCATGGCCTTCATCAGTTCGTAGGCGTTCAGTACGCCGCCGAAACCGGCTTCAGCATCGGCCACGATAGGCGCGTAGTAGTCGACAAAGCCGGCATCGCCCTGCTCAACACCTTTGGAGTGCTGGATTTCGTCAGCGCGGGTAAAGGCGTTGTTGATGCGCTCAACCACCTTAGGCACCGAGTCAACTGGATACAGCGACTGGTCCGGGTACATGGCCGAGTATTCGTTGTTGTCGGCAGCAACCTGCCAGCCCGACAGGTAGATGGCTTTGACGCCAGCCTTAACTTGCTGCATGGCTTGGCCGCCGGTCAGGGCGCCCAGGCAGTTGATGTAAGGCTCGTTGTTGACCAGACCCCACAGCTTTTCTGCACCGCGGCGGGCCAGGCTGTATTCATTCTGTACGGAGCCGCGCAGGCGCTCAACATCGGCGGCGGTGTAACCGCGCTTGATGCCTTTCCAACGTGGATTGGTATCCCAGTCGTGCTGAATGGCGGCGATGCGTTGTTCGCGAGTAGTCATGTGTAGGTCCTTAAGTTTCGATGCAGTTCTATCCAGCCGGTTGCAACCGGCCATCCTTTGTTTTTGCGTATACCGGACTTGTTGCCGGCGGGCGGGCTGCGCTTTATATCCGTAGCTTTTTTGCTGAACAGACGGATTCCTGGGTGGAGGAATCGTCTGCTTGTTGCTTGCCTCTGTGACATGATTAAAACATAAAAAAAAATGTCTGTGTGCGACGCAGCAAATAAAATTGCTTTGTTTTCAAATGCTAACAAAGCGATGTGCAAACACGATAGAACTGATGTTTGAATTGTGCGTTTCCGAACAATGGGCATGGCTGAATGAGCATTTAGCTTACGGGCTTGAATTATCGGCAGTAGCCCTTAACTTGGAACGGGACAAGCCAGTAAGGTGTTTGATAAGCATATCCAGCTCGAGGAGCCGTTTAAAAATGCAGGAAAATCTCAATACACAGAATGTAGAACCTCATGACGAAGCTGTGCTGGAGCCGGTCGAGGAGTTGTCCTTGCCGGATCTGTCCGATGAAGCTGTCGCGCGTATCAATGATCTGGAAGCCGAAATCGCGACGCTGAAAGACCAGTATCTGCGTTCACTGGCTGACCTGGAAAACCTGCGTCGCCGCTCGCAAGAAGACGTGGCTGCCGCGCATAAATACGCGATCAACAAATTTTTGCTGGAAATGCTGCCGGTCAAGGACAGTCTTGAAATGGCGGTACAGGATCAGAGCGGCCAGTTTGACAATATCAAGTTCGGTGTCGATCTGACGCTTAAGCAACTGGTTGCCGCCTTTGAAAAGTCCCAGATCAGCGAGATCAATCCGCTGGGGCAGAAGCTGGACCCGCATCAGCATGCGGCAATGAGCATGGAAGAGTCGGATGCCGAAGCTGGCACCGTAATCCGTGTGCTACAAAAGGGCTACCTCGTTGCCGAGCGCGTATTGCGCCCCGCCATGGTGGTGGTCGCCAAGGAAAAAGCATAATCCTGCGTTTTCGCCTCTTGAAAAACATGGGATAGCCAATATCTTGAAACGCATGGCTGGATGCTAAGAGCAATCCTGAAGTCGTGCTACAGAACACATAAAAGGACAAAGAATCATGGGAAAAATTATCGGTATTGACCTGGGTACAACCAACTCCTGCGTCGCAGTGATTGAAGGTGGTGCACCCAAGGTAATTGAAAATGCGGAAGGCACCCGTACCACCCCTTCCATCATCGCTTATGTCGAAGATGGCGAAATTCTGGTTGGTGCGCCGGCCAAGCGTCAGGCAGTAACCAACCCTAAGAACACGCTGTACGCGATCAAGCGCCTGATCGGCCATCGCTTTGAAGACAAAGAAGTACAGAAAGACATCGAACTGATGCCTTTCGAAATCATGAAAGCCAAGAACGGCGATGCATGGGTCAAGGTACGTGACCAGGAACTGGCACCGCCACAGATCTCGGCCGAAGTGCTGCGCAAGATGAAAAAGGCCGCGGAAGACTATCTGGGCGAAGAAGTGACCGAAGCGGTGATTACCGTACCGGCTTACTTCAACGACAGCCAGCGTCAGGCTACCAAGGATGCAGGCCGTATTGCCGGTCTGGACGTGAAGCGCATCATCAACGAACCTACCGCAGCTGCACTGGCTTTCGGTCTGGCCAAGCTGGAAGGCGATCGCAAGATTGCCGTCTATGACTTGGGTGGTGGTACGTTTGACGTGTCCATTATTGAAATTGCCGATGTAGACGGCGAACACCAGTTCGAAGTGTTGTCGACCAACGGCGACACCTTCCTTGGCGGTGAAGACTTCGACCAGCGCGTCATCGATTACATCGTGACTGAGTTCAAGAAGGAGCAGGGTGTAGACCTGAAGCAGGACGTAATGGCTCTGCAGCGCCTGAAAGAAGCGGCAGAAAAAGCCAAGATCGAACTGTCGTCGACCCAGCAGACCGAAGTGAATCTGCCTTACATCACCATGGATGCGACCGGTCCTAAGCACCTGGCGATGAAGATTACCCGCGCCAAGTTCGAGTCCTTGGTGGAAGACCTGGTTGACCGTACCATTGAGCCATGCCGCATCGCGCTGAAAGATGCTGGCCTGTCGATCTCCGATATCGACGATGTGATTCTGGTCGGTGGCCAGACCCGTATGCCTAAGGTGCAGGACAAGGTTAAAGAGTTCTTCGGCAAGGAAGCACGCAAGGACGTGAACCCGGACGAAGCCGTTGCCGTTGGTGCCGCGCTGCAAGGTTCGGTTCTGTCCGGTGAGCGCAAGGACGTGCTGCTGCTGGACGTAACCCCGCTGTCGCTGGGTATCGAGACCATGGGCGGCGTGATGACCAAGCTGATCCAGAAGAACACCACCATCCCGACCAAGGCACAGCAGGTGTTCTCCACCGCTGACGACAACCAGACGGCCGTGACCATTCACGTGCTGCAGGGCGAGCGTGAAAAAGCAGCGGCCAACAAGTCGCTGGGCCAGTTCAACCTGTCCGATATTCCGCCGGCGCCACGCGGTCTGCCGCAGATTGAAGTTGCCTTCAATATCGACGCCAACGGTATCTTGCACGTATCGGCCAAAGACAAGGGCACCGGCAAGGAAGCCACCATCACCATCCAGGCGTCCAGCGGTCTGTCCGAAGACGAAATCCAGCGCATGGTGCAGGATGCCGAAGCGAATGCCGAAGAAGACCAGAAGCTGCACGAGCTGGTTCAGTCGCGCAACCACGGCGAAACGCTGGTACACAGCGTGAAGAAATCGCTGGTTGACTACGGTGACAAGGTGTCTGCCGAAGAGAAGGCCACGATTGAAGCTGCACTGAAAGAAGCCGAAGAAGCACTGAAGGGCGAAGACAAGGCAGCGATCGATGCCAAAGTCGAAGCACTGATGACCGCTTCGCACAAGCTGGCTGAAATGATGTACGCGCAAACCCAGGGCGATGCCCAAGGCGCAGGCGCGGCACAGCCTGCTGATAAGGAAGACGGCGATGTGGTGGATGCCGAGTTCGAGGAAGTAAAGGACAAGAAGCAGTAAGTCTTAGCCCTTGAGTGCGAAGGCACAGCCACCGGTATTTAACGATGCCGGTAGTTGTGCCTTCGTTGTAACTGCTGATGAATTCGGCTGTTGTATGCAGCCAGATGGTGTGAACAAGAATGTCAAAACGTGATTTGTACGATGTGCTCGGCATTAACCGTGACGCGTCCGAAGACGAAATCAAAAAGGCTTACCGCAAGCTGGCGATGAAATATCACCCGGACCGTAATCCGGACAGCAAGGAAGCCGAAGACAAGTTCAAAGAGGGTAAAGAGGCTTACGAAATCCTCTCTGATGCGCAAAAGCGCAGCGCCTATGACCAGTTCGGCCATGCCGGGGTTGATCCGCAGTCCGGCATGGGCGGTGGCGGCGGCGCTGGCGGATTTGGCGGCTTTGGTGACTTTGGCGATATCTTCAGCGATATCTTTGGCGGCGGGCGTGGCGGCAATGGCGGCGGGCGTTCCAATGTCTATCGCGGCGCCGACTTGCGTTACAACATGGATATCACGCTGGAAGAAGCGGCGCGCGGTTGCGAGAAAAAAATCCGCATCCCTAGCCATGAAGACTGTGATACCTGCCATGGCAGCGGCGCCAAGCCGGGGACTCAGCCCAAGACCTGCTCCACCTGTGGTGGCCACGGTCAGGTACGCATGAGCCAGGGCTTCTTCTCCATCCAGCAGACCTGCCCGACCTGCCATGGCAGCGGCAAGGAAATCACCGACAAGTGTCCGAAGTGTCATGGCGCAGGCCAGCTCAAAACGCACAAGACACTGAACGTCAAGATTCCGGCTGGTGTGGACGAGGGCGACCGTATCCGCCTGTCCGGCGAGGGCGAGCCCGGCCAGAATGGTGGCCCGTCGGGCGACCTGTATGTGGTGACGCATATCAAGCCGCATGCGGTATTCCAGCGTGACGGTTCCGACTTGCATTGCGAGATGCCGATTTCGTTTGCCAAGGCCGCCTTGGGTGGTGAAATCGAGATTCCGACGCTGGACGGCATGGCCAAGGTCAAGATCGCGGCTGAAACCCAGTCCGGTCGTGTTTACCGCTTGCGTGGTAAAGGCATCAAGGCCGTGCGCGGCAGTGATGTCGGCGACCTGATGTGCCATGTGGTCATCGAAACGCCAGTCAAGCTGACTGAGCGCCAGAAAGAACTGCTGCGCGAATTCGATGCCATCAGTCAGGGCGATGTTGCGATGCATAGCCCGCGCACCAAATCCTTTATGGACAAACTGAAGGACTTCTTCGGTTAAGTCCTGCTTGGCAGGTGTCCTTATATAGCAACGGCAGCCAGATGGCTGCCGTTTTTATTTTTGTGGTATCGCGCTGGGGAGAAGCGCTATCGGGCTTTTTATGGCGCTTAAACTTGGCCATGTAAAACTTTATTTGCATAAATAGCTCAAGTGACGCTATCTTCTGTCTTGCTGTGGGTGTGTACTGTCTATTTTATCCATTCGACGGTATTTATCCGGCAACCGGATCTTGCCGGCAGGCGTGGCCATGAGCCACTACCCCAGGCAGGGGCAACAGGACGAGAAGAGAGCTGAAACTGATATGAACGAATTTGTGAACGCCGCCAATGGCATTATCTGGAGTCCGGTGCTGATTTATCTGTGCCTGGGGGTGGGCCTGTATTTTTCCCTGCGCGGGCGATTCTTGCAGGTGCGCCACTTAAAGGAAATGATACGGCTGATGTTTGACGGCAAGAGCTCGGATGCGGGCGTGTCGTCCTTTCAGGCGCTGGCGATGACGCTGGCCGGCCGGGTCGGTACCGGCAATATCGCTGGTGTGGCGACCGCGATCACCTTTGGTGGCCCGGGCGCCGTGTTCTGGATGTGGATGGTCGCCTTTCTGGGCGCGAGCTCGGCTTTTGTCGAGTCGACCCTGGGCCAGATCTACAAGGAAAAAATCGACGGCCAGTATCGCGGCGGTCCGGCCTTCTATATCGAGAAGGGTCTGGGCATGAAGCGCTACGCCGTCGTGTTTGCGCTGGTGACCATTTTTGCCTGCGGCGTGCTGCTGCCGGGCGTGCAGGCCAACTCCATTGCGGCCGGCCTGCAGTCGGCTTTCGGTCTGGAAGCCACCGTCACCGCCGCCATCCTCGCCATTATTCTGGGCTTTATCATCTTCGGCGGCGTGAAGCGTATCGCGTCGTTTGCCGAGATCGTGGTGCCGTTTATGGCGCTGGGCTACATCATCGTGGCCTGTGTGATCATCGCGCTTAACATCCATATGTTGCCGGGTGTACTCGCACTGATCTTCAAGAGCGCTTTTGGCATGGAAGCAGGCTTTGGCGCGATCCTGGGCATGGCTATCCAGTGGGGTGTGAAGCGCGGCGTCTACTCCAATGAAGCCGGTCAGGGTACCGGCCCGCACGCATCCAGTGCCGCTGCCGTGTCCCACCCGGCCAAGCAGGGCCTGGTGCAGGCTTTCTCGGTGTATATCGACACCCTGTTCGTGTGCTCGGCTACCGCATTCATGCTGCTGATTACCGGCCAGTACAATGTGCAGGGTCCGGATGGGCAGGCGCTTTACACCGGTATTGCCGGTGTGGCCGCCGGCCCGGGCTATGTGCAGACCGCGATGGAACACATCATGCCGGGCTTCGGTTCCATTTTTGTCGCGACGGCCTTGTTCTTCTTCGCCTTTACCACGATTGTTGCCTACTACTACATCGCCGAGACCAATATTGCCTATCTCAGCCGCAAGGTTCAGCGCCCATGGCTGACTTTTGTGCTGAAGGTCGCCCTGATGGCCTCGACGGTGTACGGCACCGTCAAAACTGCCGATCTGGCCTGGGGCATGGGTGACATCGGTGTCGGCCTGATGGCCTGGCTGAATATTGCCGCCATCCTGATGCTGCAAAAGCCGGCTTTTATCGCGCTGCGCGATTATGAGGCACAGCGTGCACAGGGACTGGACCCGGTGTTCCATCCGGAAAAGCTCGGCATCAAAAACGCCGACTACTGGACGGGTCATCGCGCCGAAGACAATCTGGAAGACGAGCAGCGCCAGGCTGCAGGCAAACAGCCTTTGCATCAGCAATAAGTTTTCCCCGCGGCCGCTTACGCAGGGTGGCCGCTGTTAGCTGATGGGAATACAATTCCTGCGTCCTGACCGGGGCTTGCCCCGGTTTTTCTATTGTCCGGGAGCGCGCATGGATTTTCTGCATTCAACCTGGTTCTGGTGTGTGGTTGCCGCCGCCCCCTTTGTCATGGTGGTCGGTACGCTGGCACGGCTGGCGCGGCAAGAGCCGCCACCGGTGTTGCCGCCCGGCGTCAGCCCGGGCACTTACCGGCGCAATGAGGCACTGGACACCGAAGACCAGGATAACGACCCGCATACCGATGCCGAGCCCCAGCCGCCGGCCGGCCAGACAGAAAGGTAAGTTCATGATTTTTGCCAACCGCTATTTCCCAGCTACCCGTTTGCGCCGCATGCGCAAGGACGAGTTTTCGCGCCGTCTGATGCGTGAAAACGTGCTCACCACCAATGATCTGATCTATCCGGTGTTTGTGCTGGAAGGCGAGAATCGCGAACAGGCGGTGTCGTCGATGCCGGGCGTGACGCGCCAGAGTCTGGATAAACTGCTGTATACCGCTGAAGAAGCGCTCAAGCTGGGCATCCCGATGCTGTCCATCTTTCCGGTGATCGAGACCGGAAAAAACAACGAAGCTACCGAAGCCTACAACCCGGAAGGTCTGGTGCCGACCGTGGTGCGTGAGCTGAAGTCGCGCTTTCCCGAACTGGGCCTGATGACCGATGTGGCGCTCGACCCGTACACGATCCACGGCCAGGACGGGCTGATTGACGACGCGGGCTATGTGCTCAACGACGAGACCACCGCCATTCTGGTCAAGCAGGCTCTATGTCATGCGGAGGCCGGTGCCGATATGGTCGGCCCGTCCGACATGATGGATGGGCGCATCGGAGCGATCCGCGAGGCGCTGGAAGAAGAAGGCTTTATTCATACCAAGATCTTTGCCTACTCGGCCAAGTACGCCTCCAGCTTCTATGGCCCATTCCGCGATGCGGTCGGCAGCGCCGGCAATCTGGGCAAAGCCGACAAGTACAGCTATCAGATGGACCCGGCCAATCTGGACGAAGCGATCCAGGAAGTAGCCATGGATCTGGAAGAGGGCGCCGACATCATCATGGTCAAGCCAGGCATGCCTTACCTGGACGTGATCCGCCGCGTGAAAGACACCTTCCGCGTGCCGACTTACGCTTATCAGGTATCGGGCGAATACGCGATGCTCAAGGCCGCCGTGCAGAACGGCTGGCTGAATGAAGAAAAGTGCATGATGGAAAGCCTGCTGGCGTTCAAACGCGCCGGCGCCGACGGCATCCTGACCTACTTTGCACTGGACGCCGCACGGGTGCTCAAAGCCTGACGTTTCTCAGCCGATCTGCTCCGTCACTTGGGGACGTGAAATGCTCAAACCGCCCCGCAGGCCATGCTTGCGGGGCGGTTTGTTGTTGGGGAGATAGGGTGGGTTAGCCACTGAAGGTGGCGTAACCCATCGGCGACTAGGAACGGATTGGCTGGTGGAGGCTTACGGCTTTGGCCTAAGTACGCCCAGCGCGCTTGCTTGCGGCTATTCTGTTGCCTGCAATACGACCATGCTGCAGATTTACATACCGCCCAAGGATAGGGAGGGAGAGGATGATGCCTGTACTAGAATTCAGGAGCGCATAAAAGCTAGGCTTGACTGTCTGGCTTGTGCCTTGCGCAAGCCGTTACCGTCGGCCCTGGTCAGGGGGGCGGAACAGAGCAGACAGGGGTTCTCGTTTCTGTCTGGCAAGAGTCGGTTCAGGGAGGCTGGGTGCGAGGGCGGCAACTTGCGCAGATTCCGTTCTGACCTGACCGTGAGTCACCCTCCCGGAGACAAGCATGGTACGTAATATATTGATGTTAAGCCTGCTGGCAATCTCGCTAGCACCCTCCGTCTTGCATGCCCAGACGGATACCCCGGCCGCGCCTGCGCAGGCATCCGCAGACGCGGTCGATCCGGCGGCCATCCAGGCGCTGAAGGATATGGGTGTTTATTTGCTGAGCCTGAAGCGCTTTCAGGTCTCGACCGAACTGACGGGCGAGCGGGTGCTTGCCGACGGCCAGAAACTGCAGCATACGGCGAAGGCCGTACTGGATGTCGATCGTCCTGAGCGGCTGCGTGCCCTGATATCCAGTGCTCGCTCCGAACGCGAGATCTTTTACGACGGCCAGCGCGTGACCCTGTACTCGCCCGCGCAGAAGTATTACTCGACGGTGCCGTTTACCGGCAAACTCAATGTGCTGGTTAACCGTCTGGAGGAAAAGTACGGTGTGGAAACCCCTCTGGCCGATCTGTTTGTCTGGGGCACGCCGGATGCGCCGTTCGACGGGATACAGTCAGCGATGAATGCCGGCCAGGATTTCATTGGCCAGACGCTGTGTGATCATTATGCCTTCCGTCAGGGCAATACCGACTGGCAGATCTGGATCTCGGCCGGAGACCGGCCCTTGCCGCGCAAGCTTGTGATCACCCAGCGTGACGACGAAGCACGTCCGCAGTCGGTCAGCCTGATCGACTGGAACCTGAAGCCTACCTTTTCGAACGCAGTTTTCAGCTTCAAGCCGCCCAAGGGCGCTTCCCCGGCCGAACTGCTGCCGCGCAAAACCAAGTAGAGGAGTCATGTCATGGAAAATGCACTGCGCAAGCTGTTCCTGTCTCCGCTGGTGGCGCTGCTGGTGGCCAGTTTCGCTCTGGTTCCGGTCGTCGAGGCCGCCCGCAGCGGCAAGCTCGCCGCCTCCAAACCGCATGCCGCTGCGGGCGGCGGAGCCCGGCAGAAGGTCAATGTCGATCACAGCAGGGCCGATGTACGCACAAACAATGTCCGTAGCAGTAGCGTCAACAATGTGAACGTCAACAAAAATGTTAACAGGAACGTTAACAGGAACGTTAACAGGGATGTCGATGTGGATGTCCATCACAGCGGAGGTTGGGACAACGACTACCACCCGGTAGCAACGGCGGTGGCGGTGGGGGCGACCGTGGCGGTGACGAGTGCCATCGTTGGTTCCATCGTACGTTCCGTGCCCCCCGGCTGCGTGCCGGTCAACTACGGCGGCATTATCTACCAGCAGTGCGGAAACACCTGGTATCAGCCACGAGGGACACAGTTCATCGTGGTGAATCCGCCGTACTGATGTCAGCCTCCCGCCTTGGATGTACCTATAAAAAATCCCCAGACTTCTTCCGGGGATTTTTTATAGCCTTATACCGCTAAAGCAGCGCTCAAGCTCGGCATCCCGATGCTGTCCATTACGGCCCGTTCCGCGACGTGGTTGGCAGCGCCGGCAATCTGGGCAAGGCCGACAAGTACAGCTACCAGATGGCCCCGGCCAATCTGGACGAAGCGATCCAGGAAGTGGCCATGGATCAGGAAGAGGGCGCCGACATCATCATGGTCAAGCCGGGCATGCCTTACCTGGACGTGATCCGCCGCGTGAAAGACACCTTCCGCGT